>DATHUY010000135.1 GCA_035461765.1 Longimicrobiales bacterium | reverse complement strand
ATGTACCGGAGGAGAAGCGCTTCGACAAGCTGCGCATCCTCTCCATCGCGGAGCTGCTGGCCCGGGCCATCCGGTACACGCACTCGAATGAATCCGTCAGCCAGTTGTTTGACTAGAGGAGAGCACCATGGGTACCAACGCCAAACTGCAGGCCGAGCCGAGACAGGACTCCGGCAAGAGTGTGACTCGCAAGATGCGCGCAGCGGGTCGCATCCCGGCGGTCGTCTACGGACACGGCGAGCCGACGCGCCTGCTGAGTGTCGACGCGCACGAGCTGGAGCTGCTCTTCAACCGGGTGCACTGGGAGAACACGCTGATCGAGCTCACCATCAAGGGCGAGCGTGCTCCCGTCCGCACGCTCGTGCGTGAAGTGCAGTCGCATGCATACAAGCCCCTCGTCGTCCACGTCGACTTCCAACAGATCCATGCGGGCGAGCGCGTTCACGTCTCCGTACCGATCCGTCTGAGCGGTAACCCGCCGGGCGTGAAGGCGGGCGGAGTCATGATGCAGACCGAGACCGACCTGGACATCCGCTGCACGCCGGACCAGATCCCCGAGTTCATCGAGGTCGATGTGTCGGCTCTCGAGATCGGCGACTCGGTGCACCTGCGTGATATTACGCTGCCCGAAGGGGTCGAGGCGGAGATCGACGCGGATCGCACAATCTGCAGCGTGACGCCGCCGACCGTCGCGGTAACGACCGAGGCGGCCGAAGAGGAGCCGGAGGCAGAGGGCGGTGAGCCCGAGGTCATCCGTAAGGCGAAGGAAGACGAGGAGTAGTCGCCGCGCTGCCCGTGAAAGTTATCTGCGGGCTGGGCAATCCGGGCGCGGAATACGAGGCCACCCGCCACAACGTCGGCTGGTGGGTGGTCGAGGAAGCGCAGGCGACGTGGCGCTTTCCGGAATTCCGGCGGGTCGGGCATGCGTGGCACAGCCAGGGCAGTGTTGGCGCGCACGATGTGCTGCTGGTGGAGCCGGTCACGTTCATGAACCGCAGCGGCGCCGCCCTGGCGCCGCTCGCGGCGGCGGAGGATTTCGATGTCGCCCGCGATCTGCTCGTGATCGTGGACGACACGGCGCTCGATGTCGGGCGTGTGCGTATTCGTTCCGAAGGAAGTGCCGGCGGTCACAACGGATTGAAGTCGGTCGAGGCGGCCCTGCACACACGCCGGTATGCGCGTCTGCGCCTCGGCGTCGGTGCGCCACCGCCGGGCGCCGACCTCGCGGAGTGGGTATTGTCGCCGTTCGATGAACGCGACGAACGCACCATTGTGGAGCTGCTGCCGTCGCTGGTGGACGCCGTTCGCGTGTGGCTCGATGACGGAGTCGACGCAGCGGCGAATCGTTACAACCGGTAGGCGAGAGAGTCGGCTGGAAGTCGTACCCGTTCGTTTCGTGCTGGATTCGTTGACGTGAAAACAGAGCCGCGGCGACGTCGCGGCAACCAACGTGGAGGCGATGTGACGGAATTGACCGCATTGGCGGTGTGGTCGCCGATCGTGGGCCTGGTCGGCCTGATCGGCGCACTGGCGCTGTACGTGTACAACAACCGGCAGAGCACCGGCACCGACGTCATGGTGGAGATCGCCGACCGCATCCATGAGGGTGCGATGGCGTTCCTGCGGCGCGAGTATACGGTTCTCGCCGTCTTCGTGGTCATCGTCACCGGTCTGCTGTGGATCGCGATCGGACCGCAGACGTCGCTCGCCTACGTCACCGGCGCCCTGAGCTCGGTCATGGCCGGGTTCTTCGGCATGTCGGCCGCCACCAAGGCCAACGTTCGCACGGCCGCAGCCGCGAAGGAGTCGGGCAGCGGCAAGGCCCTGCGTATCGCGTTCTTCGGCGGCGCCGTGATGGGCCTCTCCGTCGCGGCGCTCGGCATGGTCGGCATTGGCGTGTGGTACTTCCTGTACGGCGCGCAGGCCATCAGCGACGCGGAGTTCCTCCGTTTCGGCGAGATCATCAGCGGCTTCGCGATGGGCGCAAGCTCGATCGCACTGTTCGCGCGCGTCGGCGGCGGTATCTACACGAAGGCGGCCGATGTCGGCGCCGACCTCGTCGGCAAAGTGGAGGCCGGCATTCCGGAAGACGATCCGCGCAACCCGGCGACCATTGCGGACAATGTCGGCGACAATGTCGGCGACGTCGCGGGTATGGGCGCGGACATCTTCGAGAGCTACGTCGGTTCCGTGATCGCCACGATTGCGATCGCCGCGACTAGCCCGTTCTACGCCGCGAACCGCGTCGAGGCCGTTGCGCTGCCGATCCTCACGATCGTGGTCGGCCTGATCGCGTCGCTGATCGGCATCGGGCTCATGCGCACGCTCGAAAAGACCAGCCCTGCCTCGGCACTCCGCAACGTCACGTTCATCGCAGCCGGTCTCTTCCTGCTCGCGATGTACTTCGTCGTCCAGGCGCTCGATTTCCAGATCTTCGATCCGGACGCCGGCCGTGCCTACGGCGCCAGCGGTCCGTTCTGGGCGCTGGTCGCCGGCTCTCTCGTCGGCATCCTGATCGGCCTCGTGACCGAGTACTACACGGCCTCGAAGCCGGTACGCCGCATCGCGGAGGCCAGTGAGACCGGTTCTGCGACCAACATCATCCACGGCCTCGCGGTGGGCATGGAATCGGTGGCGATCCCGGTGCTTCTCATCGCGCTGGGCATCTTCGTCGCACACTACTTCGCCGGCCTCTACGGCATCGGCATTGCAGCCGTTGGCATGCTCGCGACGGTCGGTGTGACGATGTCGGTCGATGCGTACGGCCCGATCGCGGACAATGCGGGCGGTATTGCCGAGATGAGCCACCTCGGCAAGGAAGTGCGCGCGATCACCGACGAGCTCGACTCGCTCGGCAATACGACGGCCGCGATCGGCAAGGGCTTCGCGATCGGCTCCGCCGCTCTCACCGCGCTCGCGCTCTTCAGCGCGTACGCGTCGGCGGTCGGGCTGCGCGAAACGGGCCTCGATCTCACGGAGCCCGAGGTCGTCATCGGCCTGCTCATCGGCGGCGTGATTCCGTTCTTCGTAGCGGCCCTCACGATGACTGCCGTCGGACGTGCCGCGGGCGGCATGGTCGACGAGGTCCGTCGCCAGTTCCGGGAGATTCCGGGCCTGATGGAAGGCACCGCGAAGCCGGACAGCGCCCGCTGCGTCGACATCTCCACGAAGGCGGCTTTGCGCGAGATGATCGCACCCGGGCTCGTCGCCGTGACCGTGCCGGTCGTGGTCGGCTATGTCAGCGTCGAGGCACTCGGCGGCCTGCTTGCAGGCGCAACCGTCACCGGCGTCATGATGGCGCTGTTCATGGCCAACTCCGGCGGTGCATGGGACAACGCCAAGAAGTACATCGAGCAGGGTGCGCACGGCGGCAAGGGCTCCGATGCCCACAAGGCCGCCGTCGTGGGTGACACGGTCGGCGATCCGTTCAAGGACACCGCCGGTCCGTCAATGAACATCCTGATCAAGCTGATGTCGGTCGTCGCGCTCGTGCTCGCACCCTGGTTCGTCCGCGTGCACGCCGGCGATGCACTGGATATCGGTATGATGTTCGAGGCTGCGAAGGCGGCGCTGGGTCTGGGCTGACCCGGGCTGCGCGCCAGCTCTGTGCCTTCGGGCTCGCGGCTGGTACGTCGGTAACCATTCGGGGCTCCGCCTTATGCGGGGTCCCGAATGTCGTTTCCAGCCGGTGTCCGCCCCGCAGCCACGAGCCGATGGGCCATTGCGACGCCAGCGCCTGCACTCGCTCCGGCCATGTCACTACAACCCCCTCCGATTCGTTCTCTGAATGACGGATCCCCGCGGCGAGCCGACTTCCTCTGCATGGACCGATGATGGTATCCACGGCCGCCGTGGGGCTGTCATCTGCCGACTGGCCGACTTCATGTCCGCATCCTACCTTTTCTGCTCGTCCTGACAACCGGTGTGATCAATGACCCGCGACGACCTCTCGTTCGAGCGCGCGATACGCTTCGCGCAGGACCTGATCCGGATCCCGAGCCCGCCCGGCGGCGAGGGCGAGGTGGCCGCGCGCGTGATGCGCGAGATGGTGGCGCTCGGATTCTCGGACGTCCGGAGCGATGAGGTCGGCAACGTGATCGGCGTCGCTCCCGGCCGTGGCGATGCGCCCGGCGTCATGCTCTGCTCCCATCTCGATGTCGTCGATGTCGGCGACATCACGTCCTGGGCCCATCCGCCGTTCGGCGCCGTCATCGCGGACGGCCATCTGCATGGACGCGGGGCGATGGACATCAAGGGCCCGCTCGCTCTCCAGACCTACGCCGCAGCCCACTTCATTCACGAGCCCGCGGCCGGTGACGTCATCGTCGCTCATACGGTGCTCGAGGAGCGCGGCGGCTGGGGCATGGCGCACCTCATGGCGACCGGAGCCGTTCGGCCGGGCGCCATCGTCATCGGTGAGTCGACGAACGGCGACGTATGCATCGGCCATCGCGGCCGCGCCGAGATGATCGCGGAAGTGCAGGGAGTCGCCGGGCATGCGAGTGCGCCCGAACGGGCTCGCAATCCGCTGCAGGGCCTCGGCCCCGTGATCAATGCACTCGACGCTTTCGCCCACGATCTCGATCGGCACGACACGCTCGGTCCCTCCACCGCCGCCCCCACGATGGTCGAGACCATGCCGCGCAGCCGGAACGTCATTCCCGACCGCGCACGCGTCGTGCTCGACTGGCGCGTGCTCCCGGGTCTTCTCCCGGACGCCGCCCTTGCCCGTCTGCGGGAGTACCTCGACGGGGTCCGCCTGGCCGAAGGGCTCCATCTCGATGTGCGCTTCGCGACGGAACGTCAGCACACGTGGACGGGCGTCGAGGACGAGCGACGTCTCTTCACACCGGGGTTCCTGCTCGATCCCACGCATCCCGTCGTGCGAGCGGCTGCTCGCTCCGTCACTCGCTCGACCGGTCGCGCTCCGGAAATCCGTCCGTGGACGTTCGCGACCGATGGCGGCCACAGCTGCGGTGTCCACGGCATCCCGACGATCGGCTACGCGCCGGGCGAGGAGCGTTATGCTCACACGAACCGCGAACGGCTGCATCTCGAGACCGCGTGCACGGCCTACGAGGCGTATCCCGCATTGATCGCCGCCATCTTCGACGTCCTCCCGGGTCTCGCGGAATAGCCGTCGATTAGCCTCAGCGCTCCCCCGGGAGTGTGCTTCCCCCCTCCCACTGCGTTATCTTTTCAGGCTGTGCCCTGAACTCGACAACGGAGCCGTACCCCAGCGATGCCCAATCTGAGACTCGGAATCGTAGGCCTGCCTAACGTCGGCAAGTCGACGCTCTTCAATGCCCTGACCGGCGCGGGTGCGTCGGCGGACAACTACCCGTTCTGCACTGTGGATCCGAACGTCGGCGTGGTCGAGGTACCGGACCGTCGCATGGACCTGCTGGTGGAGCAGGTTCAGCCGCGCAACACCCAGCCCGCGGTCGTGACGTTCGTCGACATCGCCGGCCTCGTGGAGGGCGCATCGGAGGGTGAGGGTCTCGGCAACCAGTTCCTGACCAACATCCGCGAGGTGGACGCGGTTGTCCACGTCGTCCGCTGCTTCGAGGATCCCGACGTCACGCACGTGATGGGCGGGGTCGATCCCGAGCGTGACCGCGCAGTCATCAACCTCGAGCTCGTGCTGAGCGACTTGCAGAATGTCGAGAAGCGGATCGCGAAGGTCGAGCGCACCGCCAAGAGCGGCGACCGCGAGGCCGTCGCGGAGCTGGCGCTGCTCAGGCGTCTGCACACACTGCTGTCGGAGGGGCAGCCCGCCCGTCGCGTGTCCCTCGGCAACGAAGAGGATGCGCGGCTCCTGCGCCAGATGAACCTGCTCACGGCGAAGCGCGAGATCTACGTCGCCAACGTCGCTGAGAGCGACCTTCCTTCCGGCGAGAACGCGCTCGTCGACAGGCTCCGCGAGGCCATCGCCGCCGACGCCGAGGATGCCCAGGTGGTGCCGCTCTCGGCGCGTATCGAGGCCGAGCTGCTCCATCTCGAGAAGGATGAGCGCGCGCTGTTCCTCGACGAGCTCGGTCTCGAGGAGCCCGGTCTCTATCGCCTCATCCGCGCCGGCTATGAGCTCCTCGGACTCATCAGCTTCTTCACGGCCGGTGAGAAGGAGGTCCGCGCCTGGACCATTCGACGCGGCGCGCGCGCGCCCCAGGCGGCCGGCGAGATCCATACGGACTTCGAGCGCGGGTTCATCCGTGCCGAAACGCTCGCATTCGCGGACTTCGAGCGTGAGGGCTCTCAGAAGGCTGCGCGCGAAAAAGGGCTCGTCCGCTCCGAGGGCAAGGAGTACATCGTACAGGACGGCGATATCCTGCTGTTCCGATTCAACGTCTGATCAGGCTGGGGGCAAGCGGCGCGTTGCGGGTCGAGCGCGCGTGCAGCAGGGTGCGGGTCGAGCGGGTCGAGCGGGTCGGCGGGTCGGCGGGTCGGCGGGTCGGCGGGGTCGCGATCCCGGTCACGCGGGCCAGCCGGGACGCACGATCGTCGCTGGCTGGCCTTCCCGCGCGACGAATCGCCGCCGAGGTACGGCTCTCGCAGTGCATTCGACATAAGGTCATGCGCCGGCCCCGCCGGCCGGCGCGTGGGCAGGGGTTCCGGCGCGTTGCTCACCGTCAACGCCGGAGGTCTTCATGCTTACTCGCATCGGCCGCACCCTCCCCCTGATCGCCGCAGCCCTCCTCGTTGCCTGCGACGACGATGGCCCCGACCCCGACCGCTACGAAGCGACCATGAGCGGTGCGAATGAAGTGCCCGCGAACAGTTCGAGTGCTTCCGGCGGCTTCGTCCTGACGGATCGCGGCGCGGAGTTCGAATACCGGCTCGATGTGCAGGACCTGGCTCTGCCGACCGCGGCGCACATCCATGCGGGCGCTGCCGGCGTGAACGGTGGCATTCTCGTGCCCCTGTTCAGCACGAGCAGCCCGGCCGCGATGTTCAGCGGCAGACTCGCGGCTGATGTGTTCACAGCGGCCGACATCCAGCCGCTTCCGAACGCGGCGGCAGCCATATCCGTCGATTCGCTGCGAGTGCTGCTGCGGACGGGCGGCGCATATGTGAACGTGCATACCGTGGCGCGACCCGGTGGCGAGATCCGCGGTCAGGTCGTGCGTCGCTGATTCGCGAGCTGGGAACTACGCGGCGCTGGAGGTGTCGGCGAGCTCGGGGCTACGCGGGCTGAGAGGTTGCGGGCGAGCCGGGGGCGACGCGGCGCTGGAGGCCCGGTGTCCCTGCGGCTTTTGGGGAATTCGGGGACCCCTTGTAGGAACTCGCCGGTGCGGATAGTTTTCAAGGCTAGCTCCTGCCCGGCGAACGTCGCCGGGCCGCCTATGACCACAGGAGAGGATCAGGCGAAGTGCGCGATTACGAGACCGTCTACATCTTCGACACACAGGTCCCCGAAGACCGCGTAAACGAGAAGCTGGACCGTTACCACGGTCTGCTGACGGGCGCGGGCGCGGAGATCACGGCCATCGACCACTGGGGTCGTCGCCAGCTGACGTATCCCATTCGCAAGCAGGCTGCGGGTTACTACGTGGTGGCCCAGTTCAAGGCGGGCGCGACGGAGCTGCCGGAGTACGAGCGGCTGCTGAAGCTCGACGAGGAGCTGCTGCGTTACCTGGTGGTGCTGCACGAGGGCGAGCCGACCGCACCGATGTCGATCGCCACGCGC
>DATHUY010000134.1 GCA_035461765.1 Longimicrobiales bacterium | reverse complement strand
CCGGACGTCATCGTGCTCGAGGCCGGCTGCGATGCGCACGTGCTCGATCCGCTCACGCACCTGCGCTGCACCACCCGGCTCTACCACGATGCGACGCGCATCATCTGCGACGTCGCGGATCAGCACTGCAACGGCCGCGTGGTTGCTACCGGTGGCGGTGGCTACGCCGTCTACCAGGTCGTGCCGCGCGCATGGTCTCTCGTCTGGGCCGTTCTGTCGGGCCTGGAACCGGGCGACACGGTGCCCGCGGATTTCGTCGCGATGATGGAGCGCGAATGCGACTGCCAGGTGCCCGCGACGCTCATCGATCCGCCGGACGCCTTCCCGCGCACGCAGCCATCAATGGATGCGGAAGCGAAGAACCGCGCGACCGTCGACGCCGTGCGCCGCCGCTGCCTTCCCCTCATCTCCGGCTGGGGGCTCGGCTTCTGACGTGATGACACTCCCGGCCACACTCATCGACCGCGAAGGCCGCGCGTTCACGGTGCAGCACCTCCATCCTGCCGATCGGCCGGCGCTGGAAGCGATGTATCGCGCATTCGAGCCGAAGCGCGGAGCACAGGGCCTCCCACCCGTAGAGAAGAACCTCGACCGCTGGCTCGACCGCGTACTTTCGGGCGGCGATCACCTGGGCGTCATCGTGGACGGTGAGCTGCGCGGACACGTCATGCTTCTTCCCATCGACGAGCAGCGCGTCGAGCTCGCCAACTTCCTTCACCAGTCCATCCGCAATCGCGGCATCGGCACGGCCATCAACCGCATCGCGCTCCAGATGGCCCGCGACCGCGCCATGAAGAGCGTGTGGCTCTGCGTCGAGCCGTTCAACCGGCCGGCGGTTCGCTCCTATGAGAAGGCCGGTTTCAAGCGTCTGCCGGGCTCGCTATGGGAGACGGAGATCGAGATGGAGGCCGCGCTCGACGACGAAGAGTGAGGCCCACGTGCCATTCGACGACGGTTCGTCGCCTCTGGCCCCCTTCAATTTCCACCAGACGTCTTGCATCCAATCCTGCACACTGGTTTATTGGGGCCGGCCGACGGCAACGGATCCCCGTGGACCCCGTACGCAGAAGGCAATTGAGGCCTGACAAGACGACGCTCCGCATCCTGGTCGTGGATGACGACCCGGATGCGTGCGATATCCTGACCCATGTCCTGGCGCACCTGGGTTACTCGGCAGTCTGCATACAGGACTCGGTCGAAGCGCTCAGGCGCCTGCAGCGCGAGCACTTCGACCTGCTGCTGCTGGACCTGGTCATGCCCGGACTCAGCGGATTCGACCTGCTGCGCGCCGCGCGCTCCGCGTCGAGCCGGGCAGCCGCAGTCGCGGTATCGTCGTACAACGAGTTCCGCCACAAAGCGCTGGACGTGGGATTCGACTCGTTCGTGGCAAAGCCGGTGGAGCTGGCCAAGCTCCGGCCGCTGCTGGAGGGATTGCAGCCGACCGCCTGATTCCGGGGCGCGGCGAGTTCTGCGCGGAAAGGAAGGCGGCAGCCCCACGCAACAAAGCCCGTGCGCCTCGAGAGACGCACGGGCTTCATCGCCCCGGGGAGGCGCGGCGGCTACATGAAGTCGACGCGGTCGCGGCGCAGATCGAGCGCCGTGTCGGATTTCCCGGTGCCCTCCAGAGCCTCCTGCTCCGCTTCGTCAGCTGTGGTCTCGGCGACAGGCATGATTTCCGCCGGCTCGTAGAGCGAGCGCAACGCGGGCTGCTGCTTGTTCATCGACGTGAAGACTGCCCATTGCGTGGTTCTGCGCATGGGTATCCTCCTGCAAAATGCCAACGATCAGCTGGGCTCCAACAGCGCCCCGGGACACGGACATACGGGTGCATGGCGTGTGCCCGTTGGCGGTCTCACTGCCTAAACGATTGTCTGGATGCATCTTGCGTGTCGAGCGGGGTCAGACCGACCGGCCCGTACGGCGCGGCTGATGTGCCACACGCTGTCGCCGCGCGGCCACACTGTGCGCCGCACCCTCGTCGAGCCGCCCCCGCGGCTCAGAGGCGCCGGCCTGCCTCCCATTGCTCTGGCAGAAGTGAGCTCAGGCAGGGCGAGCATGCCTCTTGCACCTGCTGTCCTGTCGATACAACTGCTTACGAGACAGCTATTTGGGAGGTATATATGATCGGGACACTCTTCAAGGCGATCGCCTACTCCAAGGCGCCCCGGGCCACCTTCACCATGCTCCATCCCGGCAAGGCGGTGCGGTTCCGGAAGTTTCAGTGGGACATGCGGCATGCGTACGCGCCGCGGGTGACCGCGCTGAGCGCGGCGGCGCTGGCACTGCCGGTGGGACTGTGGCTGGGTCGCAAGCGTGCCGATCGCGCGGCGGCAGAGCCTGCAGGCTGGCAGCCGGCCGACCGCGCCGGCAGGCGCCCGGCACCCGCCAGGCGGGAGATGTCGGAGCAGGGCGCAGACTGAGGCGCCGGCCGCTCAGCGGCCGTTGTCCTCCTGAAGCATCTGACCCACACGCGCCATCCCTCGGCCGCGTTCCTCCAGCAGCCTGCCGAATCGAACGAGCAGGGCCGGAGGGACGCGCTGCGGGTTCGTGCGCGCGGATCGCAGGTCGGCCACGGTGATGCCGAGCGCGGCCGCCAGCTCCTCCTCCGTGCCCATGAAGAGTCGCGTCGCGCTCGTGAAATCGAGTGCCATGATGCACTAATAGATGAACACCGCCGTGCCTGTCTCCACGAGATGATAGAGCCGGTCGATGTGCTCGTTCGACAGACGGACGCAGCCGTGACTGACGGCCCCGCCGATCGTCTCTTCATTGAACGGGTTCGTCCCATGGAGCAGATAGCCGTCGCCCATGTCGAGCTTGTACGGGCCCAGCGCCTCGGGGACCTTCCGCTGCTCGGTGCCGAACGGGGGCATGAAGATCTTGCCGTCGAAGATGATCTCGGTGCCGGGCGTGAACGCCCAGAAGTTGCCGAACTGGTTGACGCGCCCGACCTGGCCATCCTTCACGACCAGGGACGAGCCGTCCTCGAGCTCGATCTCGTCCCCATCCTTCAGGCGCACCAGCTCCAGGCCCCGATACGTGGCCTTTTCCATGTAATGCCAGTCAGGTACCGTCCAGACCGGGTTCTCCGCCTTTGCCAGGACACGGCGCCGTCCCGTCGGCGTCTCGAAGCGGAAGCGCCTCCCCTCGTACTCGAAGTCCTCGCCCTTGCCGATACCTACCGGCACGTCGAGCAGCGTGTCGCGACCGGAGACGAGACGGAGCCTGCGCTCGTTGGTCGATACGAGGATCTTCGTCCCGCGATACGACTGGGCGGCCTGGTACACGGCCGGGTTCGCCGGCGCCGTCGTGCGGGCCAGCCCGACGAGAAGCTCTCCGCTCTTCTGGGCGGAACCGGATACGGGAACGGTGAAGATGATTGCGGCCGCGAACGCGCAGCGGGCCACGTGCTTTCCAGCTCTGTTCAACATGGTCCCTCCAGAGACGATACGGATGGGGGATCCGCCGACTACCGATAATGCAGGCACGGTGCCAGATGCAGCGCGCCCCTTCCGCTGCCCCGCTCCGGCCGGGGGCGCAACGCGTTTCGCGTCTACGCCACCCGGTATGGCGACTCAGAGCGCCGCGGCAAGGGCCACGGCATGTGGCAGCGCTGCAACAGAGGGCGGCCGCCACCCACAAAGACGGACGATGCGGCCACGGCTACGGTCGCGGGGGTACCGCGACTAGAAGATGAAGACGGCGGTACCGACCGGCACCTGGGGATACAGCTCTTCGAGGTGCTCGTTGGTCATGCGCACACAGCCGTGGCTGACGGCGTCGCCGATCGATTCCTCGTTGAAGATGTTGGTCCCGTGGATCAGATAGCCGTCCCCGGTATCGAGCTTGTACGGGCCGAGCGCGTCCGGCACGGCCCGCTGCTCCGTTCCCACCGGCGGGATGAAGACCTTGCCGTCGAAGATGATCTCCATGCCGGGCGGGAACGCCCAGAAATTCCCGTATTCGTTGAGCCGGCCGACGTTATTGCCGATCGTGAGGAGGAATGAGCCGTCCTCGAGGAGGAACTTGGTGTCCTTCGTGAGCCGAACCAGCTCGTAGCCGCGCGCCTTGGCCCGCTCCATGTAGTGCCATTCGGGGACGTTCCACCGCGGGTCCGGCTGCTTCGCGAGCACCTTCCTCTGGCTGCGCGGCGTCTCGAACCAGAAGCGCTTCCCCTCGAACACGAATTCCTTGCCCATGCCGATGGCGACGGGCACCGACATCAGGGTGTCGCGCCCGGAGACCAGCCACAGCCAGCGATCTTCGGTCGAAACGAGGATCCTGGTGCCGCTCGAGCGGTCGGCGGCGGCCAGAACGGCCCGGCCACGGGCGTCCGGGGGCGGGCTCGGCTTGCCGAGCCGCTGCTTTGGCATGGGCGCTGTGGACTTTGGCGCCTGGGCGGCGGCCGGGATGGCGCCGAGAGGCAGCGCCAGGAGGATCGCGATCAACGCAATAATGGTCGGACGAGCGAGTGACATGGTCTTCCTGCTGCTGCTCAGGTTCCGGCCCGGGGAGTGGTTGGGCTCTTATACCATTGTGGGCGCAGTAAGTTGCGTTCCCTGCCGCCGGCCCCTCGGGGCGGCCTCAGACGGCGGTGGTGACGCCGTTGCGCGTCGCCAGCACACGCTCGATGGTCTCACCGATCTTGTTGTTCGGTGTCGAAGCCCCCGCGGTCAGGCCGATCGTCAATGCACCATCGGGCAGCCAACCCTCCGCAATGACCTCCGGCGCGTCCGCTGCCAGTTCCGGCTTGTGCCGGATCGTGCCATTGTCCACATCGATGCAGGTGGCATCGGCGATGTGGTACGCCGTCGTATATTCGCGGCAGAGATGGGCGAGGTGGTTCGTGTTCGACGAGTTGTAACCGCCGATCACGATCATCACGGCGGGCGGGTCCTGCATCATCTGGATGACGGCGTCCTGCCGTTCCTGCGTCGCGGAGCAGATCGTGTCGAAGCTGCGGAAGTGACATTCCAGCTGTTCGCTGCCATAGCGCGTGGCCAGGCTCCGGCCGACGGCGGCCGCGATGGCGAGGGATTCCGACGCGAGCATGGTCGTCTGATTCGCGACACCTACCCGCTCCAGGTCCGTGTCCGGATCGAAGCCGGCGCTCGCCTTCTGCCGGAAGTGCGTTCGGAACGCGTCACCGGAAAGCGCGCGCTCGTTCTGCTCGATGTAATCCATCACGAGCTGCGCCTCGGCCATGTCGCGCACGATGATGTACTTGCCTCCAGCCGCGATGTTCGCCTGGCTCGCGGTCGCGCGCGTTTCCTCATGGAAGTACTTGCCGTGGATGAGCGCCGTGAAGCCATCGCGGGCGTAGGACTCCACACGCTTCCAGACGTTCAGCACGGAGCCGCACGTCGTATCGATCAGGATGCAGCCGATGTCCTGGAGCCGCTTGAAATCGGACATCGTGACGCCGAACGCCGGCATGATGACCACATCCTCGCTGGTCACGCTGCTGAAGTCGAACTCTCCGGTGGTCTCGTCCGGGTACAGGAACGTGACGCCGGCATCACGCAGGCGCGTGTTCACATGGGGGTTGTGGATGATCTCACCGACCAGGAAGATACGCCGGTCAGGAAACTTGTGGGTGGTCTGGTAGGCGTAGTCTACAGCGCGGTCGACGCCGTAGCAGAACCCGAAATCCTCCGCAAGACGGATCGTGATGTCACCGAACTGCGCGGTGTATCCCTGCGCCCGGATCTGCTCTACCAGTGAGCTGTGATATTCGGCGGCCAGGACCGGCTCGATCTCCTTCTTGAGACCGAGGCCGCGGCGGAAATAGGTCTGCTCCATGTACTCTGCGCCCGCTGATGGATTGCTGGTTACACGATAACGGCGCGCGGCGTGCGTATCAACGCGACGGAGTGTGCCGGTCTCCCGGCACAAACGCCGTGACCGGAAACCCGCCGCCTCTCCGCTGGCCTCTCGCTCGGAGGGCTTTCGATACGCGATTGGCGACGCTACTCTGCGCTCCGTCTCCGTCCTGATCAACGCCGCGCCCGTCCGGATCCCATGACCGGGCTGACGGATATTCATGAAGCTGAAGGAATACCCCGCCTCTCTGTGGACGAGTCATCGTCTCTCGCGGCTGCCGCACGATCTGCTGCATCGACGATCGGACATCACGCTGCCGCTCATCGTTTCGCTGACATCCATACCGTCGCGGCTCGGCCGGCTCCACCTGACGATCCGCAGTCTGCTCGCCGGCGCGCAGAAGCCGGAGAGGGTGGTCCTCTGGCTCAACGACGCCCTGCGCGGCGCGCTGCCGGACAGCCTCCGGCGCATGGAGGGGCCGCTGTTCGAGATCCGCTTCGCAGGGCTGACGAGCTCGCACCGCAAGCTGGTGCATGCCCTGGCCGCCTTCCCCGGCGCGACCATCGTCACCTGCGACGACGACGTGATGTACGATTCCACCTGGCTGGTGCGGCTCCACAATGATCATCGCAGGCACCCGGACTCGGTCATCGCCCACCAGTGCAGGCGTATCTCGTACGACGAGGCCGGGTCTCTGCTGCCATACCGGCAATGGCCGACCGAAACCCGCACGGACGTCGCGGCGCGGGAGCTGATGCCCGTGGGCTATGGCGGAGTGCTCTATCCACCCGATTGTCTCCACGGCGACGTGTGCAACGCCGACCTGTTCCTGACGCTGGCCCCCGGGGCCGATGACATCTGGTTCAAGGCGATGTCCCTGCTGCGGGGCACGGCGGTCAGGCGCTCGTCGCAGCCGGGTGACAAGCCGGTTCCCATCATCGGATCCCAGAGTGTCTCGCTCCAACAAACCAACATCGGCCTGGATCGCAACAGGGAGCAGTGGGAAGCAGTCAGCGCCCATTATTCCATTCCGCGCGTCGACCGGGTGTCCGCCACGCCACCCGGGACAGACTTGCGCGACGCGTAGTCGATCCGAATCGGCGCCCTTGGCGCTGCCGCCGGCGTGGCCTATGTTGCGGGCCGCAAATATCAGAGTGAGGGTCCTTGGATACCCAGTTCCTGAAGAAGCTCCTGGACACACCCGCACCCAGCGGATTCGAGACTGCGGCGGCCGCATTGTGGCGCGAGGAAGCAAGGAAGTTCGCGGCCAGCGTCGACGGCGACGTATCGGGCAACTCGATCGCGATCGTGAACCCTGACGGATCGCCGCGCGTGATGCTCGCCGGTCATATCGATGAGATCGGCGTCATGATCACGCATGTCGATGATGACGGATTCCTGTATTTCGAGGGGATCGGCGGGTGGGATCCGCAGGTACTGGTCGGTCAGCGCATCCGGCTGCTGACGCGTGCCGGCGATGTCATCGGCGTCGTCGGCAAAAAGCCCATACACCTGATGAAGGGCGATGAGAAGGACAAGGTCTCGAAGATCGAGGACCTCTGGATCGATATCGGCGCAAAGGACCGGGACGCCGCGACTGCGGGCGGCGTCCGCGTCGGCGATCCCGGAGTGATCGACGCGCAGCTCGTGGAGCTCGGCGATGACCTGATCGCGAGCCGCTCGATCGACAACCGCATAGGCGCGTTCGTCGTTCTCGAGGCACTGCGCCTCCTCGCGAAGAAGAAGTCGAAGGCCATGGTTGCCGCCGTGGCGACGACCCAGGAAGAGATCGGCTACGCCGGCGGTGGAGCCCGCACGAGCGCCTACACCGTGGATCCGCACATCGCCATCGTGGTCGATGTCACCTTCGCCTCCGACGCTCCCTGCATCGAGAAGAAGGCAGTCGGGGAGCACAAGCTCGGAAGCGGTCCCGTCATCACGCGGGGCTCCGCAACCAACGCGCGGCTCGTTGAACGCCTCGCCGAGATAGCCGAGCAGGAGAAGATCCCGTTCACCCTCATTGCCGCGCCTCGCTACACCGCCACCGATGCGGACGCCATCTATCTCTCGCGACACGGCGTGGCGACCGCAGTGCTGTCGGTCCCCAACCGATACATGCATTCGCCGAACGAGATCGTGAGCGTCAGTGACCTCGAGGCCACGTCGCGACTGATCGCCAGCTTCTGCCAGAAGTTGTCGGAATCGGATAACTGGTTGCCGTAATTGGCACTTACGCACTGGCAGCCGAACGCTCCGGACAATAACTTGCCCGGAGCGTTCGAGCGTCGGGCGCACGGACCCGCCACGGAGGTGATGTGGGGGAAAAACAGATAAGGAAGACCATACTCGTCGTCGAGGACAACAAGGACGAGTTGATGATATACACTACGCTGCTCAGCTTCCGCGGCTACTCGATCCTGGCGGCCGCTACATACGATGATGCGATAACGGTCGCGCAGGCGCAGCAGCCGGACCTCGCCGTCATCGATATCCAGCTCAATGACCCGCAGGACCGGGATGGATGCGATCTGGTATGCGCCCTGCGCGAGGACGAGCGCACGCGCGACATGCCGGTTATCGCACACACCGCGTTCGGTGACGTGTACCGCGACAGTCTCGATCGGGCGGGCTGCGCATCCATCATCCACAAGCCGTCGAGACCCTCCGTACTGCTCGAGGCCATCGCGTCCCTGATCGGGCCGGGCGCGAACACGTCGGGCACCAGTGAGGCGGATCCGGCGAAGTAAATCGTCAGGGCTGGTCCGAAGACCGATGGGCTTCGCACTCGAACACGCTCCCGATTCGGCGGGCGGATCCGTTCACTGGCACGTCGTCCGGCCCAGCGCTATCTTCCTCCGCCTCATGCGCATCCACGATATTTCACAGCCGCTCGGCGCGGAGACGGCCACATGGCCGGGCGACCGGCGAGTCGACCTGGAGTGGACGCTGGGCATGGACCGCGGCGATTCGGTCAACGTCGCCTCTCTCGCGACATCGGTGCATGCGGGCACGCACGCGGACGGTTTCCGGCACGTGACCCGTGACGGCGAGACCGCGGCCCGCATGCCACTCGCGGCATACATCGGCCGTTGCCTCGTGGTCGACGTGACGGGGGTGCGCGAAATATCGATCGACGACGTGGCGGGAGTGGATCTCGGCAGCGTGGAGCGCATCCTGTTCCGGACCCGCGCGGCGGTTGATGAGACCGAGTTCCCGGCGGCCTTCGCGCATATCGCGCCGCAGCTGGCGCGGCAGATTGCGGCTGCGGGGGTCCGGCTGGTCGGGACGGACGCCCCGTCGGTCGACCCCGTCGATTCGAAATCGCTCGATGCGCATCACGCGTTCGTACGGGGCCGCGTCGCCATCCTCGAGAATGTGGTGCTCGTCGACGTCGAACCGGGCGAGTACACTCTGGTGGCCCTGCCGCTGCGGCTGGTGGAAGCGGACAGCTCGCCGGTACGTGCGGTACTGATTGAAGGGGACATTCTGCCACGCGGCGGACCAGGTCCGGATGCGGCGGGCGGCGGGCGAGGTCACGCAGGATGACGGTCCCGATCCAGATACCCTGGGATCTCTACCTCGGCCGCGTGGTCGTCTGGTGCGAGTGCCTGGCCGCGGGAGTGCGGCGCGCCGTCCTGCTGCCGCGACTCGATACCATCTTCGGCCCAGCAGAGGAAGATCCCGCGCGGGAGCTGCCGCGGGACGAGCTCGAGTGGCGCCTCATCTCGCCGACCGAGTCGGACTGGCGTCAGTATCGCGCCCTGGTCGAGAAGCAGGCGCACCATGCGGGCACGCGTGTCCACATCCAGCGCGTCGAGAACGTGGCCCGCTGGCTGGGCGGGACGCAGGCCGCAGTACCGCAGTATCATCTGTGGCTGTTCAAAGAGGACGCAGTGGGGCGCCGGATCCAGGCGCTCTACGACGTGACGGACCCGGTGCGGCGCCGGGAAGAGTGGCAGTGGCTGCTGGCGTGGACTGCGCCGGCTCACGAGCCGCAGCCGTGATCGGCATTCCGTAGCAGCCGGCGAGATGCGCCGGCGCGGGGCTGATCGAGACAGTCAGGAAGGGAATTCAGGACATGGTGGATGCAGGCAAGCTGATCAAGCGGATCCAGGAGATGCGTGACGAGGGATACCTCTCGGACGCCATCCTTCGCGAGTCCGTCAAGCAGCTCAAGGCGGGCGACGTGGATTACAACTTCGTCGGGGTCTATCTGTTCAACCCCGACGAGCAGATCCTCTGGCTCCACAACTACATGGGTACGTCGACGGAGCATGCGCGCATCGAGGTGGGCAAAGGCGTCTGCGGCACGGCGGTCGCCGAGAAGAAGAACCAGAACGTCGGCGACGTCACGCAGATCGACAACTACCTGGCGTGCAGCCCGAAGACGAAGGCGGAACTCGTCGTGCTGATTCGCGCCGGCGACGAGATCTTCGGCCAGATCGACATCGACGCACGCACGAAGGACGCATTCACGCGCGGCGACCAGGAAGCCGTCGAGATGATCGCCGACAAGCTCGCCGAAGTATTCATGGCCGAGCGCCGGTAGACAGCACCCGGCGTCGCCCCGCGAACCCGACGGGGCGGCGCCGGATGGGAGACGCCGGGACGGGGTGACGCCGGACGGGTGGCGCCGGACGGGGGTGGGCCAGAGGGGGTGACGCCGGGACGGGTGCGGCGCCAGTCATGGGCGACGCCGGGACGCGACGGGGCGCTGGACATCGGGCGACACGGGCACCAGGGAGGCGCCGGCAACTCTACCCCAAGGTGCGCGTCGGCCGCTGCGGTGCCGTGTTGACGGCGCATTGCCGGGTCAACCTTACCCCGACCTCGTGCGCAACGCGAGTGGGGTCGCCTCCACTGCCTGTAACGCTGGCAAACCTTCCCCACGCGCTGCCGGCGGGTGGTCGGGGTAAGGCTGACGTCATTTGTTACCGCTCGAAACGCCCGCAGAGGTTACCCGGACACGACCAGCACGACCAGCACGACCAGCACGACCAGCACGACCAGCACGACCCGCACGACCGCCCTACGTCGCCCTGCCGCCGCACTGCGGCAAACCATGTCAGCCGTTTCATCCACCCATGTCGAACACAGCGGCACAGCCGGTGCACCGTGCCAGCGGCCGCAGCATGCGGTATAATGGCGCAGGCGTCGCTGCGCAGACGGCTGCGTCGCTCAATCGCGCCAAGGACACTTCCATGCACCTGCGGCCCCGCTCGTTCCTCGCGCCGAATGCGTCGCCGATGACCATGGACGGCACCATCACGTATGTGGTCGGCAGGGGCATCGTGGCGATCATCGATCCTGGCTCTGCGGACCCGTCGCATCTCGACACGCTGGCGGGCGTCGCCGGTGAAGCACGGCGGGCGGTGATCATCGTGACTCACGATCATCCCGACCACAGTACGGGCGCCCTGGAGCTGGCGGAACGCACGGGCGCAGCGCTGCTCGGAGGGCACGCGGGCAGGGAGAGTGGACGGGGAACGGCCGGGGTTCGGAAACCGGGTCCCGGGTCCGATACGGGGTCGGTCCGCAAGAGCACCGGCGGGGCGGCACGGGCTGCCGGGGGCGGGCTGCTGGCCGACGGAGCGAGCGTCGAGACGGATGAAGGTAAACTGGTGATCGTGCGTACGCCCGGTCATGCACCCGACCACATCTCGCTGCACTGGCCGGCGGCATCGGCCATCTTCTGCGGTGACCTGATGATGGGCGGGTCGGACACCGCAGTCGTAGCGGCTCCCGAGGGCGAGCTCGGGGCGTATCTCGACTCGCTGGAGCGGCTGCGCTCGCTCGACGCATCAGTGATCTATCCTGCTCACGGACCGCCGTTTACGGATCCGGACGAGGCCATCGACCGGTACGTGGAGCATCGTCAGGACCGACTTCGCCAGGTCCAGGCGGCGCTCGATGCCGGGGCGCGCGATGTCGGGAAAATCACTGACCAACTCTACGGCGAGTCGCTCGAGAGCGGACTGCGTCCGTTCGCCGAGGCGGCTGTCGAGGCGTACTTGGCGTACCTGCGTGCGACTGGACGCGCCTGAGAATCGTGGGGGATCAGACTTTGACGACAGGGGGGCCGGTGGCACAGCCTCCGGGCGAGCGTCTGCCGCGTGAGGTGCTGGCAGGGTTGACCAAGATCCTCGACGGCGCCGGGGTCATAACGGATGCGGGATCCCTGCTCGTATACGAGTCGGACGGCCTGACCGCCTACCGGTTCAGGCCGAGGGCCGTGCTGCTGCCGCGCGACACCGCGCAGACGGCGCAGTGCGTCCGTATCCTGGCGGACGCCGGCATTCCCTGGGTTGCGCGCGGTGCGGGGACCGGCCTGTCGGGTGGTGCGCTGGCCCTGAGCAATGCAGTGGTGATCTCGCTGGCCCGCATGGACTCCATCATCGATGTGGACGCCGGCAACCGTCGCGCGCGCGTTCAGCCCGGAGTGGTGAACGTCGAGCTGTCGGCGGCCGTCGCGGGTGCCGGACTGTACTACGCTCCCGATCCGAGCTCGCAGACCGTGTGCACGATTGGCGGGAATGTCGCGGAGAACGCTGGCGGACCGCACTGCCTGAAGTACGGGACAACCACGAATCACATTGTCGGACTGACAGTTGTGACTACAGATGGGAATGTGATCGAGCTGGACACGGGCGCGGCGGACGGCGGGCTGGATCTCGTCGGCGTGTTCGTGGGCAGTGAGGGCACGTTCGGCATCGCGACGGAGATCACGGTACGGCTCCTCGCAATCCCGGAAGCCGTGGAAACGCTGCTCGCGCTCTTCGACGACGTGGATGACGCCAGCCGCGCCGTCTCCGCGCTGATCGCCGCGGGCCTCCTGCCTGCCGCACTCGAGATGGTCGATCGTGAGGCCATCCGCGCCGTGGAAGCCAGCGCGTATGCCGCCGGTCTGCCTACCGACATCGCCGGGGCGCTGGTCATCGAGTTCGATGGCAGTCCCGCCGCGGTGAAGACGGATGCGGACGAGGCGGTGGAGATCTGCCGGCAGGGCGGTGCCCGCGAGGTCCAGCGCGCCACCGATGAAGCCGAGCGGCAGCGCCTCTGGTACGCGCGGAAGAAGGCGTTTGGAGCCATGGGCCGCATCGCGCCCGATATCCTGGTGCAGGACGCCGTTGTGCCGCGCTCGAAGCTGCCGGCAACGCTCCGTGAGATATACGAGATCGCCGCGCGTCACGGCCTCGTCATGTGCAACATGTTCCATGCGGGCGACGGTAATCTCCACCCGACGCTCGTCTTCGACCGCCGCGACCCGGACCAGGTACGGCGCGTCGAGCTCGCTTCGAAGGAGATGATGATCACCTGTGTCCGAGCCGGCGGTACGATCACCGGCGAACACGGCGTGGGCCTCGACAAGCGGGAATACATGGAGATGATCTTCAGTGAAGAGGAAATGGCGGTGATGTGCGATATCCGTCGCGCATTCGATCCTCTCGGCCTCGCCAATCCGGCCAAGGTCCTGCCGATCCGCGTGTGCCGCGAGTGGGTCGGGCCCGCAACTCGTCGCGTTGCGGATCCAGCCGGGTGAGCACAACCGCCGATCGGTTCATCGACCACCTGACCGCAAGGACCGGCACCGGTGCAGCCGCACCCCCCGATCTGATCGCTCGCGTGCGGGCCGCTTTCGCACCCGGCGGTTTCGCCGCTGTTCTCGCACCCGACTCTGCGGACGGCGCGGCCGCCGTGCTCGCCGTCTGCTCCGCCGAAGGCTGGCCCGTGCTCCCCATCGGCGCGGCCACCTGGCTGGACAACCGGAGGAGACCGTCGGGGGGCCATGATGCAGCCCCAGCCTCAGGGGCCGGCAGGGCCACTGGACGCGGAAATGCCAGCACCGGCGGCGCCTCCGACGACGGCCACGACGCCGCCAACGCCGCCGACGCCGCCGACCCCGCGGCTTCGAGCGCCGGGCCGACGCACCCTCCGGTCCTGCTCAGCACCATGAGGCTCAACCGCATAACCGAGCACGAGCCGGCCGACCTCGTGATTGGCGTCCAGGCGGGCGTCACGTTGGAACAGCTCGGCGGGGTACTCGCGGCGAAGCAGCAGTGGCTGCCCCTCGACCCGGCCGCAGCCCCGCACGCGACGATCGGCGCCGTCGTGGCCAACGCCTCGGCTGGCCCCCTGCGAGCCGGCCACGGCACGCCGCGCGACATGGTTCTGGGTATCGAGATAGCCACGGGCGATGGCCGGCTGCTCCGCTTCGGGGGGCGCGTGGTGAAGAACGTGGCAGGATACGATGGCGTACGGCTGACCGTGGGCAGTCGGGGCGCGCTGGGCCTGATCACGGCCCTCTACCTGCGTGTTCGGGGCGCCGCGCGCGCGGACCGGACGCTGGCAGTGGCGTGCGGTGCAGGCGAGGCGGGCGCGCGGGGTGGGGCCGATCTGGCCCTCGCGCTGCGAGATGCAGCGGAATGCGATGCGATCGAGCTGCTGTCACCGGCCGCGGCCGGGCGTACGGGTTTCGTGAACCCGGGATGGCACGTGGTCGTCCGACTGCTGGGCAGTGACGCGGCCGTCGCGGAAGGGCTCGAGCGGTGCCATCGGATCGTCAACGGTCGCCCACCGGGTGGGCAGATTGACCGGCCGGCCGCCGAGGTGCCGTCCGGGGTGTGGGAGTTGCTCGCAGGCCTCGAAGCCAGCGCCGGCACCGCGCTACGGTTCACGGGGCCGGCCACCGGGCTCGCCGATGCAGCTGGATCGCTGTGCAGGCATGCCGGGGCGGGAGCTGAGGACGACTGGCTGATGGCAGCGCATGCGGCTGACGGTGTGATCAGGTTGTGGCGGATGAGCGGTACGGATGAGACTGGTCCGCATGATCCGGCGGGATGGGACGAGATCACCGCAAGAGGCGCCTGGACCATGCGTTACGACCGTCCCTGCGACTTTGCGACCAACGGTCGCCGCGAACAGCGGCCGGACCGGGAGGCCCTGCGCACCCTCACCGGGCGACTGCGCGCGGTGTTCGATCCAGCCGGAATCATGCGCGGCCCGGGGGAGGTGTAGTGGATCCTGAAACGGCGGGGGGACCCGTGGAGGAGCTGCGGCGCGAAGAGGCCGGGCTGCTCGCGTGCGTGCATTGCGGCTTCTGCCTCAATGCATGTCCCACCTACACCCGGCTCGGCCATGAAGGTGACTCGCCGCGCGGTCGCCTGGACCTCATGCGCGCCGTCATGGAGGGCAGGCTCGAGCCGGATGACGAGGCGTTCCGGACGCACATCGACCGCTGCCTCGGGTGCCGCGCCTGCGAGCCAGTCTGTCCCTCCGGCGTCCCCTATGGCTTCCTGCTCGAGCGGGCCCGTTCCGCCATTGCGCAGTCCGCAGGAGTGGACCCATCGAGCAGGCTCCTCATCGCCGCCTATACGGGGCCGCTCCGCTCGATCGTTACGCTCGGCTCGCGGGCTCTGCGCGACAGCGGCCTTGCCCGCGCTCTGGCCCGCTTCGCGCCACGCCGGCTGGCGAGCATGCGGTTCGGGCTGGCCATGCTGGCGTCCTCCGCTCCGTCGCCGCGGCTCCTGAGGAGCGAACGTGCCGCAGTCCAGGGCCATGCAGACGCGCGGTCGCAGACCGACGAATCCGCGCCCGCACCACGTGACGCCGCAGGGACCGATGCCATCCATACGGTACCGTCCGGAGAGGCACAGGCGCCTGACATGGAGGCGGACATTGCACCGGACGCAGAGCGTGCCTTTGCGGAGCCGCATGGGCTCATGGGCGCGTATCCGGGCGCGACGGCGGCCACGCCGGCGGACGCGACGCGCGTGGCCGTGCGGCGATTGAAGGTGGGAATGCTGAGGGGCTGCGTGCAGGAGTCGCTGTTCGCCCGGGTCAACCGTGCGACGGTGCGGGTACTGAAGGCGAACGGCTGCGAGGTAGTGCCCGTCCCGTCGCAGGTGTGCTGCGGGGCGCTGGACGCGCATGCGGGTCGGCTGGAGCGGGCCCGGGCGCTGGCGCGGGCGAATATCGCGGCGTTCGAGCGGGCGGGTGTCGACGCGGTAGTGGTAAACGCGGCGGGCTGCGGCGCGATGATGAAGGAATACGAGGATCAGCTGCGCCACGACCCGGAGTGGGCGGGGCGGGCGGAGGCGTTCGTCAGGAAGGTGCGTGACATCTCCGAGTTTCTGCTGGAGCGTCCGCTCCGCCGTGGCGGAGCGGTGCCGCTGCGTGTGACGTATGACGCGCCCTGTCACCTGCATCACGCGCAGCGGATTCGCGAAGCGCCGCTGCGGCTGCTGGATAGTGTGCCGGGGCTGGAGCGCGTGCCGTTGAAGGACGCGGACGAGTGCTGCGGCGGCGCCGGGCTGTACGGGGTTCATCACCCGGAGCTGGGCGGCAGGATTCTGAGCGACAAGATCGCGGCAGTGAAGGCGACGGGGGCCGAGGCGGTGCTGACGCCGAATCCCGGCTGCATGATGCAGATCGGGGCGGGGCTGCTGCTGGAGGGCGTGGAGGCGGTCGTGCTGCATCCGATCGAGATCCTGGACGAAAGCTACCGGCGTGCCGGTAAGGAAGCGGCGGAGTGAACGAGATCGAGCAGTATCTGGGCATGACGTCATCGCAGGCGGTCGCGCGCGTGCTGGCGCGCTCCCGCTCGTACGTGGAGCGGGAGACGCCGAGCGGCGCTGCGGCAGACATTGCTGCGCTGGGCGGGGAGATCCGGCGGGACCTGGAGGCGTGCGGCGCCCGGGTGGAGGTCATCGAAGCTCCCGGCGCCGGCGTCAATCTGCACGCGCGGATGCCCGGGTCGGACGTGCAGCATGCGCCGGTTGTCGTGCTCACCCACATGGACACCGTTCATGCGAAGGGCACACTGGAGCGGCGCCCGCTGCGCGTAGAAGACGGACGCGCATACGGTCCGGGCATCTACGACATGAAGACGGGAATCGCGCTCGTGATCGAAGCGCTGACCTGGCTGGACGAGCGCGGTCGCACGCCGCAGCGGCCGATCGAGGTGCTCGTCACCTGCGACGAGGAGGTCGGATCTCATTCGTCGCGACAGCTGATCGAGGACAGCGCCCGCCGCGCCGCGGCCGTCCTCGTGCCCGAGCCGTGCAGGCCTGACGGCGGCGTGAAGACGTTCCGGAAGGGCGTGGCGACCTACGAGATCGAGGCGCTCGGCGTCGCGGCGCACGCCGGCATCGACGGCGAGCTGGCGGTGAGCGCGACGGCCGAGCTGGTACGGGCGGCGGTGTCGGTCCTGGACCTGGCGGACCACTCCCGCGGCACGACCCTCAATATCGGGCAGATCAGCGGCGGCACGGCATCCAATGTGGTCGCGGAGCATGCCCTGGCGATTGTGGACGTGAGGATTGCCGAGCCGCCGGAGGGCGATCGCGTGCATGAGGCCATGACGTCGCTCAAAGCTCATAACCCCAAGGCGGAACTCAAGGTGCGCAGGTCCGAGGAGAGGCCCCCGCTCGTCCGCACGGACGCTGTTGCCGGACTCTACGAGGAGGCGCGCCGCCACGCGGAGGCGCTCGGCGTCGCGCTCGGCGAAGGCGGCACGGGGGGCGGCAGCGATGGCAGCTTTGCTGCCGCGGTCGGCGCGGCGACCCTCGACGGCCTCGGGGCACAGGGCGGGGGCGCGCATGCAGCCGATGAGCACATCGTCCTCGATGACCTGCCGTTCAGGTTTGCTCTCATGGCCCGGCTGCTCGAGTCCCTCTGATGCACTCCGGCTTCACGATCCGGCCGCTCGCCGACTACCAGGAGATGAAGCGGGCGGTCGATTTCCAGCGCGTCATCTGGGGCAGCAGCTTCAATGAGCTGGTGCCCGCCGTCGTCTTCTGGGCCACGACCAGAACCGGCGGCATCGCTGCCGGCGCCTTCGATGGGCACGGGGCCATGCTGGGCCTCATCTTCGGCATCACCGGCTGGGACGGCGAGCGGCCGCTTCATTGGTCCGACATGCTGGGCGTACATCCCGACGCGCGCGGACGCGGCATCGGACTCGCCCTCAAACAGTACCAGCGCGAGCGACTCCTCGAAGCGGGCGTCACCCTCGTCCAGTGGACGTTCGATCCCCTCGAGGCACGCAACGCCCACATCAATTTCGCCCGGCTCGGCGCGACCGCCCACGAATACATCCGCGACTGCTACGGCGCCAGCACATCCCCTCTGCACCGCGGGATCGGCACGGACCGTCTGGTGGCCGAATGGCGGCTGGACTCCGATCGCGTACGGCGTCGTATGGGGGGCGAGGACGCCGGTGAGACGACCGTGGAGGAGGCCCTGCTGATCAACCCCGAGGGTGAGCCCCTGCGACTCGACCTCGTCGGCCCGCACCTGTGGCTGCGGATCCCACCGGACATCCAGGCGCTGAAGGAGCGCGATGCCGTCGCAGCGCGCCGCTGGCGCGAGCACACGCGCGCCGCGCTGGAGGCCTATCTGGGACGCGGGTATGAGGTACGGGATATGGTCAGGGGAGCGGATGAAAGCCGGTACGTGCTGAGCTCGACCTGAGGAGCGCGGACGAGCCTCGCGCCGACGGCATCGAGCTCAACTTCACATTCGTACGCTGCTCGGCGGCAGGTCGTGCTCGACAAGCGGATCGTGGAGGGGCGGCAGATGAGCCGGACCGACGGAGAGGCATGTGTATGGGGTCGGCGTTTCCGTCAGCCGCCGGCGGGCAATGGCTTGCGCGACTTGGCGTCGTACAGCGCGCGATCAGCCGCCGCGACGAGGTCCTCCGGTGTCCGCATGGCGGGGTCGAAAACCGCGTACCCGGCCGAGAAATCGAGATCGGTAACGCCGGGACCGGGGAATGCACGGCGCAGGCGTGCGATGAACGCGCGGGCGCCGGGCGCGTCCGTATCCGTCAGCAGGGCGATGAACTCGTCTCCACCGTAGCGGGCGGCGAGGTTCATCGCACGGGTCTCGCCTGCCAGGGCGCGGCTGAACATGCGAAGGACCTCGTCGCCCGCCACGTGACCGTGGCGATCGTTATACATCTTGAATCCGTTCAGGTCGAACATTACGACAGCCAGGCCGCGTCCGCGGCCGGCAGCGGAGAACTCCCTTGCCAGATCACGCTCCAGCTGCCGGCGGTTGGGCAGACCCGTCAGCGGGTCCGTCATCGACAGCTGGTGTACCTGCTCGAAAAGCCGCGCGTTCTCGATCGCGACGGCCGCCTGGTCCGCCAGCGCCGTGAGCAGCGCCAGATCCGCCTCATCGAACGGGTAACTCCCCACACACGACAGCGCGCCCAGCGTGACATCGCGGTAGCAGAGCGGGGCGGCAGCGATCGGAGACCGGTCGAGGTATGGCAGTGCCTCCACCTGGATGTATGGGTCCGTATGGGGATCGACGGCGGTGCGCGCCCTGCCATGGGCCACCACCCAGCCCGTGAAGCTGCCGTCCACCGGGAAGCGCAGGTGCAGCAGGTCGCGCGGGAGCCCGTGCACGGCGAAAAACTCCAGGTGCCTGCGATCCGGAGTGAGCAGTTCGATGATGGCCGCCCGGCCGCGCAGGAGTCGTACGGCGTGCTGCGTGATGAGGTCGAGGGTCTCGTCGAGGCTGGTCGTCCCTGCGAGCGCCTGACTGACTTCGATCATGGTGCGGCTCTGGGCGAGCTGCACGCGCTCGGCCGACTGTGTACGTGTATCGTGCAGCAGCTGACTCACCCGGAGTGCGAGGATGAGGCCGAGCAGGGCCAGCGCGAACGCCGTGACGCTGTGGAGGGGGCCGGTGCGTGTGGAATCGATGATGACGCCGCCCATGACGACGGCGACGGCGGGCGCGACGACCATACGGAGGCGTCTGCCGGCGGTCCCGTTGCCATCGCTGAGGAACGCACCGGGGCCGACGGTCTGAACGCGAAATCCTGCGTATGCGAGGCTGAACCACGCGAGGACGAAGGCGAGACCGGCGGGATCCGCGGCGCCGCAGCAGGGGCCCATACCGAGTGCGAGCGGCGCGATGCTGAAGCCGAAGCCGGCGGTGGCGGCTGCAATGGCGGCGGCAGCGACGGCGGCCGGTGAGATGCCGCGGACGAGCAGGAGCACCATGCCGAAGAGGAATGCGCAGCCGGCGGCGATGGGAGCGGCGAAGGCGCCGATCTGCTCGGGCCCGGACCATTCGCCGCTGCCTGCCAGGACGGTCCGGACGGCGGGGGACCAACGCAGGGTCAGGACGGTTGCGGTGCCGAGCACGAGTCCGCCGTCGAGGGCGATCTCTATGATGCGTTCGCGATCGCGCTGGTGGAGGATCCAGCCGAGTCCGAGGGCGACGAGCGTGATGGACGCAACGTCCACCAGGGCGTGCCAGCTCTCCATGGGCTGGCCGACGTCGTGCCAGTGCATCTGCCCCAGAGCGGCGACCGCACCGGCGGCGGCCAGCATGATCCAGGGGCCCGCCATGGCGCGGGAAACCGCCCGTGCGGCGGCGAGCGCGGAGGCGAGGGCGGCGAGCGGTGCCAGGATCAGCAGTGATGCGACGAGGACGGTCCGGACAGTTCCGCCGGCGGGCAACAGGTAGATGAGCACAGCCGCCACGCTCGCCGACCAGATGGCGAGCGCGAACGGTGCCCGGAGGCCCTCATCAGCCCGTTCCAGCGCGTGTGTCGTCAGAGTCTCCCCCTGCCTTACGACAGGCTTTCTGCGGCTTCCCTCGCAAGTTGCCATGCCCGCGCCACGTGGGCGGACGTCGTCCGGATGTTGCCGATGGCGAGGCGGAGTGCGTAGCTGCCGCCGACGCGCGTATGGGACAGGAACACCTCGCCTGATTCGTTAAGTCGTTGCAGCAACTGCATATTCAGCTCATCCAACCGTTCCTCGCCGGAGCCGTCCTGCGGCCTGTAACGGAACGCGACGACCGAGAAACGCGTCGGCGCGAGTCGCTCGAAGGAGGCGTCCTCGTCCACCCATTGTGCAAAGGATTGTGCCATGTCGATGTGGTGGCGCACGCGCTCCTGCATTCCCCGGGTGCCGAAATGCCGGAGCACGAACCAGAGCTTGAGGGCCCGGAAGCGCCGGCCGAGGGCGACGCCGTAGTCCATCAGGTTCCGGGTGTCCGACGGGTCAGTGGTCGTCAGGTATTCCGGCACCAGACTGAACGCGCGCTTCAGCACGTCCGGTCTCCTCGTATAGAGAATGGAGCAGTCGATCGGCACGAAGAGCCACTTGTGCGGGTTGATCACGATGGAGTCGGCGCGATCGCAGCCATCCAGCACGTGGCGAAGCTCGGGCAGGATGGCGGCGGCTCCGCCGTAGGCAGCGTCCACGTGCAGCCAGAGCCGGTGGCGACGGCACACATTGGCAATGGCCGGCACCGGATCGATGGCGGTCGTCGACGTCGTGCCGACCGTCGCGACGACGGCGATCGGCCGGATACCCGCGGCAAGGTCCTCGGCGACGGCGGCCTCGAGCGCGGCGACGTCCATCTCCTGCTGTGCGTTGACCGGGATGTGCCGCAGCCCGGAGAGGCCCATGCCGAGAGTGAGAACGGCCTTGTCCACGCTCGAATGCGCCTCCGCCGAGCCGTACACGCGCAGGGGAGGAACGTCCGAGCGGCCGGCCAGACCGGCCTCCCGGATGCGCAGGGACGGGTCGGCCTCGCGGGCCGCGGCGAGCGCGTGCAGCGTGCTGCTGGAAGCGGTGTCGTTGATGGTGCCCTCGAAAGCCGGATCGAGGCCGGTCATGGTGCGAAGCCAGCCGAGCGTGACTTCCTCCAGCTCGGTTGCGGCCGGTCCCGTACGCCACAACATGGCGTTGACGTTGAGAGCGGCGGTCAGGGCCTCGCCCAGGATGCCGGGGCCGGACCCGCTGATGCCGAAATAGGCAAAGAAACCGGGATGATTCCAGTGTGTGGTGTGGGGCAGTATCAGGCGGTCGAAGTCCGCGAGGATGCGGTCCATCGGCTCGCCGGTGGCAGGGGCTTCGGTCGGAAGCTGCTCGCGGAGCATGCCGGGCCGGATATCCGGCAGGACGGGCCAGCGTTCGGGATGGGCGATGTAGTCCGCGATGCGATCCATCACGGCGTGGCCGTGCCTGCGGAGCTCGTCGGGGGACATGTCCGCCGGTTCGGCGGAAGCGGTCACTGAAGTGGTGCGACCGACAGCCGGTGAGCTGGACTCTTCACGCATGCGATGCCTTCCTCTGTTGTATGGCGGCCATCGTATTTCCGCCGCCATCCCCTAACCCTATGTTGCAGCAGCCGCGTCGAACAGCGTCCGGTATCCATGGCGTCCGGGCCGGGTGGCGCGGCCTGAACGCGAGACGAATCGCCAATGCCAGGAGGCAAACCGCCGATGCGTGCCTTTCACCCCCTGCTTCTCACGGCTGTCCTGGTCCAGCTGGGCTGCGCGAGCCGCGGCGCCGTGGTGACGCCTCCGGTGCAGCGATCGCTCGCGGCGGTCATCGATTCCATCACGATGCAGTCGCCGCTGCACCGCACGTCGTGGGGCATACTGGTGCAGGATGCCGCCAGCGGGCGGGTCCTGTATGCACGCAATCCGGAGAAGCATTTCATTCCCGCATCGAACACCAAGCTGGTGATCGGCGTGGTAGCATTCGGGAAATTCGGCGCCGACTGGCGCTATCGCACACCGCTGCTGCTGGGCGGGCGGAGCGCCGACAGCGCGGCGACTCTGATCATGGCGGGGAGCGGCGACCCGACGTGGTCGGAACGGTTCCACGACTCGGCGGCCGCGCCGCTCGACTCCATGGCAGCGCTCGTCGCCGCGAGCGGTGTGCGGACGATCGGCGCGCTGGTGCTCGACGTCTCCCGATTCCGCGACGAGCTGGTGAATGGCTCGTGGGAGGTGGGGGATCTGCCGGGCATCTATGCACCACCCATCGAGGCGATTGCAGCGGCAGACGGCACATTCGACCTGGTGGTGACAGGCGGGGCAGTGCCCGGCGATCCGGCGGGCGTCACGGTCGCGGGGCCGCTGACGCAGCCGCTGCGCGCAGATCTCACGACGGACACGGCTGGCGCTCGCACGTCCCTGAGCATCGACTACACGGCGCGGCGCGACACCATTTACGTCACGGGCACCGCGGGCGCGGGTACGGTGGATACGCTGACCCGCGCGGTGACGCAGCCGGCACGCTCGGTCGGGGGCGCGCTCGTGGAGCTGCTCGGAAAGCGTGGTATCCGAGTGGACTCGGTGGTGGTGGTCCGCGACTCCGCCCGGGCCGGCGCGCTGCGCGCCGAAGCGGCAGTGATCGCGGAATGGCACTCACCGCCGATGCGCGACATTGTCGCCGTGATTCTGCGGCCGAGTCAGAACTGGGTGGCCGAGCAGGTGCTGAAGTCGCTCGGCAGCGAGTTTGCGGGCGACGGCTCGTGGCGCGGAGGTATCGGGGTCGAGCGCGAGTACCTCTACAGCGCTGCCGGCGTCGATTCCCTGGCGGTCAACCTGCGCGATGGATCCGGCATGTCGGCCCAGAACCTGCTCTCTCCGGATGCGACCGTGCAGATGCTGCTGCACGCCCGTGCGCAGCCGTGGGCGGAGGCCTTTCGCGATGCGCTGGCAGCTCCCGGTCTCGAGGGCACCACGCTCGCCGGCCGGCTCGAGCCGCTGGCCGGCCGCGTCTTCGGCAAGACGGGAACGATCTCCAACGTCAATGCGCTGAGCGGCTACCTCGTTGCGGCGGACGGACGCGACATCGTGTTCTCCATTCTGACAAACGGCACCGGACTCCCCTCCGGAATGGTCCGCAGTGCCATGGACGACATCGTGCTCGCCGTCGCGCGCGCGGTGGATGCAGACGGTTCGAACATCGAGCTCGAGAGAGCGGGAGGCGGACAATGACGGACACGCAGAGAATCGTCCTCGGCGCAACGCTGGCGGCCATCGTCGGCTTCGCGATCGGCGCGGGCTGGCAATACTCCAGCGCCCGCGCATATCGCAGCGACCTGGAAAACACGCGCGCCGAACTGGATTCGACTCACCACGATCTGACCTTTCAGCGACTCGAGGCGACGCTGGGCGCCGCCACCATCGAGGCCCAGCGAGGCAATCACGAATCTGCCCGCCGCCTGGCCAGCGACTTCTTCACCAGCCTCCAGGCGGACATCTCATCGGCTCCGCCCGCCGCACAGCAGCCGCTGCGCCAGATCCTGGACCAGCGCGATGTCATGATCACCGAGCTGTCCCGGGCCAGCCTCGAGTCCGGCGGGCAGCTCGCAGAAGTATTCGCCCAGTTCCGCGCCGCGCTCGGCGAGCCGGTCGGTCCCATACCGCCGCCGTCCGCTGCCCCGCAGGAACCGCTCACCACGGGCCAGTAGCCGCGTGAGGCCCGGTCCGGGTCGTCCGGGAGCCCGGGATATGCCATCCGCGGCCCCGTGAATCTCCGCGGCCCCTTCAATCCGCGGCCGGGCAGCGCGGCGGCAAAGCTGTTCCGGCAGCTGTCCGGCCGGTTCCGGGAGGGTCGTGAAGCCGTCGGCGACGAGGCGTGGCGTCGCTGGTGGCGCCGCATGGCACTGGGCGCGGCCGGCATGCTCGTGCTGAGGGTGACGCTCAGGTACGCCGCCGTATGGGCCCTGGCGAACGGCTGGCTGGACTGGGAGGCGGGGTTCCTGCTGTGGCTCGGGTCGGACGCGCCGCTGGGGTTCAGCACGGCCGTATTCCTGCAGACGCCGGGCAGCGACCCCACGCTGGTCATCCTGATCGCGCTGACGGCGGGTATCGCGGCCTGGGTGCGGCGGCCGCTGGTCAGCCTGAGCATCGTGCTGTCTGCGCTGGTCCCGGATCTGGTGGGCCGGTTCGGCTGGCTGATCTGGTCGCGGGCGCGCCCGGATCTGCTGTACGAGGGCGTGGCCTCCCCCGGCTTTCACGCCTTCCCGTCCGGCCACACGTCGAAGACGGTAGCCGTTTACGGATTCCTGACGTTGCTGTGGCTGCGTGCGTCCGGCAGCATGGCCGAGAGGGTTCTTGCGATACTGCTGCTGGGCGTGATCGCTGTCGTGGTGCCGGTCGGCCGAATGGCGATGGGGGTCCACTGGCCGTCGGACGTGATGGCCGGGTTCGTCATCGGGACGGTATGGCTCGCGATCCTGAGCCGGGCGGACCGACCGCCGGCCGTCGCGGGCTGAGCCATCCGCGCCGGGGTCATACAGTCTCAGCCGGCGGCTTCGCGGGGTTCGTCGGTGGCGCCGCTGAGCGCCTCGTGCACGGCGCGGTACCCTTCGGCCAGGAAGTATTCGGTACTGGTGAAGTCGAAGGTGTCGTAGCCATCGAGGTGCGGCCGGATGTAGGTGATGCTGGCGGAGCCATGAGCGTCGAGGTGGGCGCGCTTACGGGCGTAGCCCATGATCTGCATGACGCGCTGATGGATCGCCACCATGCCCTTCTCGACGGTGCCCACCGCGTCGCCCGCCTGGCCGGCTCCCACATCCACGGCAATGATGCGATCGGCCCCCCGCTCGGCTGCCCGGCCGACCGGCAGCGCATCGATGACGCCGCCATCCACGAAATAGCGTCCGTTGATCTCCGCCGGCGGATAGAAGACTGGAAGCGCGCATGACGCGTAGACGGCCTCGGCCAGCGGGACGTCCATGAGTCCCCCCGCACCGAACCACTCCTGGCGCCCGCTCTCGAGGTCCACCGCGTTCATGGATAGCGGGATCGACAGCTCCGCGAACGTCGTCGCGGGCAGGACCGACTCGATGTAGGCGCGGAACGTATCGTCCCGGAACACGCTCGGCTGCCGGATCCCGTTGAACAACAGCGCCCACCTGTTCAGTACCACGATGTCCGTACGCAGGAGCGCCCGCGCCAGGGATACCAGCCGTTCATGCTCCAGGCCGCCGGCAATGCACGCACCGATCAGGGCCCCGATGCTGGTGCCAACGATCTCCGAAACCTTGATCCCGCTTTCCAGCACCGCCCGCCAGGCCCCGACGTGCGCGAGCCCCTTCATCCCGCCCCCGCCCAGGACCAGTGTCACTCGTTCTGCTGCCAAATCCGCCTCCGGCGTGCTGCGTCGTTCGTCTATAAAGTCGTACGCGCGAGCACGATAGTGCAACGCTGCCGTTCCCTTGACACCCCTGACGCGGCCGGGTAGCTTCGGTTGAAATCAAGAATCATTCTTGAAAGCGGACTCGGATGGGGACGAATGAGTGAGCCACTGCTGAAGATAGAGAACCTGCACGCCGTTGTGGCGGAGGACGGATCGGAGATTCTGCGCGGTGTCGATCTGGAGATCGGCGCGGGGGAGATCCACGCGATCATGGGGCCGAACGGCTCGGGCAAGAGCACGCTGTCGAAGGTGCTGAGCGGGCACCCTGCCTACGAGGTGACGGACGGCTCGGTAACGTTCAAGGGTGAGGACCTGCTGGAGCTCGAGGTGGATGAGCGCGCGCGCGCGGGCATCTTCCTGGCGTTCCAGTACCCGGTCGACATCCCGGGCGTCTCGATCGCGAACTTCCTCCGGACGGCGGTCCAGGCGAACAACCCGGACGAGGAAGTCGACATCTTCGATTTCCAGGAGGACCTGCTGGAGCGGATGGCTCTGCTCGAGATGGATCGGACGTTCGCGGAACGGAGTGTAAACGACGGGTTCAGCGGTGGTGAGAAGAAGCGGAACGAGATCCTGCAGCTCGCGCTGCTGAAGCCAACGCTCGCGGTGCTGGACGAGACCGACTCGGGTCTGGACATCGACGCGCTGAAGGTAGTGTCGGCGGGCGTGAACAAGCTGCACGAAGAGCGGCCGGAGATGTCGTTCCTGCTGATCACGCACTATCAGCGCATTCTGAATTACATCCGGCCGGATCACGTGCACGTGATGGTGGCCGGCCGCATCGCGCGTTCGGGCGGCTTCGAGCTGGCGGAGGAGCTGGAGGCATCCGGCTACGAGGGGTTCCGCGAGCCGGTGAGCGCCTGAGAACGCGGGGGGAGCTTGTGGAGAACGGAATTTTTTCACCACAGAGCACTCAGAGCACACAGAGAACGAATGACGACAACGGAATTTCATTTTGAACGGATTACGACAACGGCACTGGAATGCGCCGTGGCTGATCCGTTGTTCAAGAAATGAAAAATCCGTTCTCTGGGTGCTCTGAGTGCTCTGTGGTGAATAGAGTCGTTGTTGTTTGAAGCCGGACTGAACCGAAGGGACTAGAGGTTATGCCACAGAACGAGACGGTTACCGGGCTCGGGCTGGAAGATTACAAGTACGGCTTCATCACGGAGGGCGGCACGCCGACGTTCAAGGCGCGGCCGGGCCTGGATGAGGACATCGTGCGGGAGATATCGGCGCACAAGGGTGAGCCGGAGTGGATGCTGGAGTTCCGGCTGAAGGCGCTGGCGGTGTATCGGGCGAAGCCGATGCCGACGTGGGGCGGTGACCTGACGGATCTCGACCGTGTGCTCGACGACATCTACTACTACCTGCGGCCGCAGGAGAAGATGGAGCGGTCGTGGGACGATGTCCCGCAGGAGATCAAGGACACGTTCGAGAAGCTGGGCATCCCTGAGGCGGAGCGGAAGGTGCTCGCCGGTGTCGGTGCGCAGTACGAATCGGAGATGGTCTACCACTCGCTGAAGAAGGAGTGGGAGGACAAGGGGATCATCTTCGAATCGATCGAGGATGGACTGCGGAAGTATCCTGAGCTGTTCCGCGAGCATTTCGGCACCGTGGTGCCCACGTCGGACAACAAGTTTGCCGCGCTGAACTCGGCGGTGTGGTCGGGCGGCTCGTTCGTCTACATCCCGAAGAACGTGAAGGTGGACATACCGCTGCAGGCCTACTTCCGTGTGAACGCGGAGAAGATGGGCCAGTTCGAGCGGACGCTGATCATTGTCGATGAGGGAGCGGAAGCGCAGTACATCGAGGGTTGCACGGCGCCGGTGTACTCGACGGAGTCGTTCCACTCGGGCGTGATCGAGATCGTGGTGAAGCCGGGCGCGCGGTTCCGTTATGTGACGATCCAGAACTGGTCGAACAACATGTACAATCTCGTTACACAGCGCGCGATGGTGCATGAGCATGCGACCATGGAGTGGCTGGACGGGAACCTCGGGTCGAAGCTGACGATGAAGTATCCGTCGTGCTACCTGGTCGGTCCGGGCGCGCACGGCGAGATCCTTTCGATCGCCTACGCGGGCGACGGGCAGCATCAGGACACGGGCGGCAAGGTGGTCCATGCGGCGCCGAACACGACGTCGCAGATCATATCGAAGTCGATCTCGAAGGGGACGGGCCGGTCGTCGTATCGGGGGCTGTGCAAGATTTACGATGGCGCGGAGAACGCAAAGTCGAACGTGGAGTGTGACGCGCTGCTGCTGAACGAGACGTCGCGCACGGACACGTTCCCGTACATCGAGATCGAGGAGCAGAGCGCGAGTGTCGGTCACGAGGCCACGGTCTCGAAGATCGGTGCGGAGCAGCTGTTCTACCTCATGAGTCGCGGTCTGTCGGAGGAGGAAGCGAGCGCGATGATCGTGCGCGGCTTCATCGAGCCGATCGCGAAGCTGCTGCCGCTGGAATATGCCGTTGAGCTGAATCGTCTGATCGAGCTGGAGATGGAGGGATCAGTTGGCTAGTACAATGACGGCTCCGGGTACGGGCGCCGCCTACGACCAGGATACATTCGACGGACACAACCAGGCGGGCCCATCATGGCTGCGCGACTGGCGACGTGATTCGTTCCGCGACTTCCAGACGCTGCCGCTGCCGACGACGGCGCTGGAGGAATGGCGCTACACGGATCCGAAGCGGCTGAAGTGGGACCGGGTGCGGGTCGCGCCGGACGCCTCGACGGCCGCGGTGCCCGAGGTCGAAGCGAAGTGGCTGAAGGAGCGCACGGCCAGCGGTCGCGTGCTCCAGGTCGGTACGCACCTGGTCCAGATCGAGCTGGATGACGCGCTCCGCGGGAAGGGTGTGATCCTCATGGATCTCGCCGTTGCGGCGGAGGAGCATCCGGAACTGGTGCGGAAGCATCTCGGCAGCGCGGTCGACGAGCGTGCCGGCAAGTTCGCGGCCCTGAACGGCGCGTTCTGGTCCGCGGGAGTATTCCTGTACGTGCCGCGTGGTGTGCGTATCGATGCTCCGATCCGGGTGCTGCGTCACCTGACGGACGCGGGCGCAGCCTACTTCCCGCGCACGTTGATCGTCGCGGAGGAGGGCAGTCATGTCGGCTTCGTGGAGGAGCTGGACTCGCCTGACTTCGATACGCCGGTGTTCTCGTGCGGTGCGGTCGAAGTGATCGCGGGCAACGCGGCCGATGTGCAGTACGTGGCGCTCCAGCGGTACGGCGCGAATGTCCATCACCTGTCGACACAGCGCACGATCGCGGGGCGCGACGCCAACCTGGACACGCTGGTGGTGAATCTGGGCGCTTCGGTGGCGCGTGTGGACCTGCTCGCCTCGCTGCAGGGGCCGGGCTCGCGCAGTGACATGCTCGGCCTGTACTTCGGCCGTGGCAACCAGCATTTCGACCATTCGACCCGGCAGGACCACACCGTACCGCACGCCACGAGCGATCTGCTGTACAAGGGTGCGCTCACGGATAGCGCGCACGCGGTGTTTCGCGGGCTGATCAAGGTGTTCCCGAAGGCACAACGGACGGACGCGTATCAGACGAACCGCAACCTGATCCTGTCGAAGAAGGCGGAAGCGATCGCACTGCCGAACCTCGAGATCGAGGCCGACGATGTGCGCTGCTCGCACGCCGCCACGGTGGGTCAACTGGACGAGGAAGAGCTGTTCTACATCATGAGTCGCGGCATCTCGCGCGAGATGGCGGAGAAGCTCGTGGTGTTCGGCTTCTTCGGCGAGGTTCTGGACCGGCTGCCGATGCCGGGTGTGGTCGAAGAGCTGCGACGCGCCATCGAGGAGCGTATCACGGCATGAGTGTGCCGGATGGTGCGGCGGGCAGTTACGTACGGGTGGCGAGTGAGGCCGAGCTCCCGCCCAACACGCTGCTCAGCGTAGAGCTCGGCGACATCAAGGTATGTCTGGCGAACGCGGACGGTCAGATCTACGCGTTCAAGGACAATTGCACGCATCGTGACTTCCCGCTGTCCGCAGGCGAGATCGACGATGGGACGGTGGAGTGCACGTGGCACGGCGCGCGGTTCGACATGGCGACCGGCCGTGCCACGCGGCTGCCGGCGATCAAGCCCGTCCAGACGTACGAGGTCCGCGTCGAGGACGGTGAGATTCTGATTGCCATGGACGACTGAGGACATGAGTACCGTCGCACCCCTCATCGACGTAGCGGCCATCCGCCGCGACTTCCCGATCCTCGGCACGAGCACGGAGGACGGGCGCCCTCTCATATACCTGGACAACGCAGCGACATCGCAGAAGCCGCGCGTCGTCATCGATGCCCTGCGTCATTACTACGAGAATGACAACTCGAACGTGCACCGCGGGCTGTACGACCTGTCGCGGCGCGCGACCGAGGCATACGAGCATGCGCGCGGACGCATTGCCCGGTTCATCAACGCGCCATCCGCGGACGGCGTCATCTGGGTGCGCGGTGCGACGGAGGGTCTGAACCTCGTGGCGCACTCGTGGGGCGGCGCAAACCTGAAGCACGGCGACGAGATCGTGCTGAGCGTGCTGGAGCACCACTCGAACATCGTGCCATGGCAGCTGATCGCCGAGCGCACGGGTGCAGTCGTGCGCTTCGTCGACATCGATGAGCAGGGCCGCATCCGTCTGGACGAGCTGAGCGATGTGTTGGCATCCGGATCCGTGCGCATCGTATCGGTCGGCCACGTGTCGAATGCGATCGGGACGATTCACCCGGTCCGCGAGATCGCGCGCATGGCGCATGACGCAGGCGCGCTGCTCGTGGTCGACGGGGCACAGGGCGCGCCGCACCTGAAGGTGGACGTGCAGGCTCTCGGCTGCGACTTCTATGCGCTGTCCGGCCACAAGATGTGCGGGCCGATGGGCATCGGTGCGCTGTGGGGCCGGCGCGAGCTGCTGGACGCGATGCCGCCGTACATGGGTGGCGGCGAGATGATCGACTACGTCGGCACTGACGGCTCGACGTTCAAGGAGGCGCCGCACCGCTTCGAGGCGGGCACGCCGAACGTGGCCGGCGCGATCGGGCTGGCGGCTGCGGCCGACTACCTGGAAGGAATCGGGCATGAGGCTCTGTGGTCTCACGAACAGGAGCTGACGCGCTACGGCCTCGAGAAGCTGAGCGCCACCGAGGGCGTGACCGTGTTCGGCCCGCGCGCGGCGCAGGAGCGGACGGCGGTCTTCTCGTTCGCGCTGGACGGCGTGCACCCGCACGACGTCGCAACGATCGTGGATGCGGAGGGCGTGGCCGTGCGTGCCGGCCATCATTGCTGCCAGCCTCTGATGCGACGCCTGGCCGTGCCCGCGACCACGCGCGCGTCCTGCTATCTGTACAACACCACCGACGAGATCGACGCACTCGTACAGGCACTGGAGCGGGCGCGCGCGCTCTTCGGGTGAAGAGGACACTGAGGTTTCTGCGTACTTCTTCGGTCGCGGTGTGAGCAGGCCTCATCTATTCACCACAGAGCACACAGAGCACACAGAGGTGCGGCTTCGGGATGTGCGGCTCGAGGGAGCATGCCGGGGCGTAGCCTGCATTCCTTGTTGTTGTTTAACAGAAGAAGGATGGTGGCCGAGTCGGCCGGGTGACTTGCCACCACGACGAACGCGGCCCCCGCAAATCCGCACTCCGTGTGCTCCGTGTGCTCTGTGGTGAAAAAAGTTCGTTGTTCTCCCCTTCCCCACTCCCGTTCCTCAGGCTGTCAACGGTTGCTCCCCTCCTCTCACCGTGTTTTCTTTTGCACCAGTGACACACTCACCGTCGTACGGGTCTGATTGTCTACACCCTCTTCTTCGTACCTGAATCAGCTCAACGCCGAGCAGCGATCCGCCGTGCAGCGCACGGAGGGGCCGGTGCTCATTCTTGCCGGTGCGGGTTCCGGGAAGACGCGCACGCTAGTGTATCGCATCGCGCACCTGGTGCGGAGCGCGCGGGTGGATCCCGGGCGTATCGTGGCGGTGACGTTCACGAACAAGGCTGCCATGGAGATGCGTGAGCGGGTCCGCGAGTTCGCGGGCGACGAAGCGAAGCGCGTGACGATCAGCACATTCCATTCGCTGGGCGTGCGCATCCTGCGGGAGCACGGCGCGCTGCTCGGTCTGCCGAAGAAGTTTGCGATCTACAGTGCAGCCGATCAGATGGGGGCACTGAAGAGCGCGTGTCGCGAGATCTCCATCGATGATGACAGCTTCGACCTGAAGCGCGTGATGCGGCAGATCTCGGACTGGAAGACACGCGGGCTGGCGCCGGTTGAAGCGGTGAAGCATGTCGCGTCGGAGCAGGCGCGAGGCAACCGGTCCGACGACTATGCGGTGCTCTCGGCCGATGCCTACGGTCGTTACGAGGAGACGCTCCGTGCGTGCGGCGCCGTCGATTTCGACGACCTGCTGCTGCTCACGGTTCGACTGCTGCGCGGTGAGGAGACCGTGCGCCAGGCGCTCTGGAAACGCTGGCATTATTTCATGATCGACGAGTACCAGGACACGAACGCCGTGCAGCTCGAGATGGCCCGCATCCTTGCCGGCCCGCGCCGGAACCTGTGCGTGGTGGGCGATGACGACCAGTCGATCTATGCGTTCCGTGGTGCCGACGTCGCGAACATCCTGGAGTTCGAGCGACATTTCCCCGGCACCACGGTCATCAAGCTGGAGCAGAACTATCGTTCGACCCAGCGTATTCTCGCAGCCGCGAACGCGGTGATTGCCGGAAACCGGCGTCGTCACGACAAGACGCTGCGCACGTCCAACCCGATCGGCCCGCCGCTCGACCTGTGGGCACACGAGACCGACATGGCGGAGGCCGAAGCGGTCGCGCGGGAGATCCAGGTGCGACGGATGACGCGGAAGATGCGGTGGGAGGATTTCGCCGTTCTGTACAGGACCAATCCCCAGTCGCGAGTGCTGGAGGAAGCGCTGCGTGCGCAGAACATCCCGTACCGCGTGGTCGGCGGCACGTCCTTCTTCGAGAGGAAGGAAGTCGTCGACTGCCTCGCCTATCTGCGTGTGGTAGTCGCACCGGATGACGAGATCGCGTTGCGGCGCGTCATCAACTGGCCGACGCGCGGCATCGGTCGGACCACCGTGCTCAAGCTGGCGACGATTGCAAACGAACGGCGTGTGCCATTCGGCAGATTGCTCGACTCGATCGGACCGCACGATGTCGGTGCCGCGCCCGCGGTCGCCATCGCGGCGTTCCAGCACCTTATGACGGGCGCCCGTCAGACCCTGGGGGCCGCGGAGTCGGCCGCTGCCATGCCGCCGCCGGCGCAGGAGCATGGATTCCCGCCGCTCGCGGCGTGGGCCGACGCGTTCCTCAGGAGCCTGGGGATCGAGGATGCCCTGCGCGACGAGCATCGCGATCGCACGATCGAGAACCGGATCGACAATGTGCGCGACCTCGTCGGCACGATCGCACGGTACGAGCGGAAAGTCTGGGCGGAGACCGGCACGGACGACTGGGAGCCGCCGTCGATGTCGGACGCGCTGGCGCGGCTCACGCTGGCCGAGATGGACGACAGGGAGGATGAGCCGGAGCAGAGCGGTGTCACGCTGATGACACTTCACTCCGCGAAAGGTCTCGAGTTCAGCGACGTGTTCATCGTGGGGCTGGAGGAGGGCATCCTCCCGCACGCGAGGTCGCTCGCGGGCGAGGGATCGGACGAGTATGGCGATCCGCTGTCGGAGGAGCGGCGCCTCCTGTATGTCGGCATCACACGCGCCATGCACCGGCTGGGGCTGTCGTACTGTCTGAGCCGGAAGCGCGGCGGAAGCGCTGCGGTGGCGCTCCCATCGCGGTATCTCGACGAGATCCCCTCGGATCTGATCGAGGCGCGCGATGCCGTCACTACGCTGACGCCGGAGGAGTCGACATCGCTCCGGACTAACTTCTTCTCGACCATGAAGGACATGCTGGCCGAGTGAACGGGGCTGGCCAGACCGCGAGGACTGGCGGCGGCTCGAACACAGTCGCGCGACCACACCCCTTCCCCTCCCTGCGGAAAATCGGCAGAATAGACGAATGACCATCGACCGCAGCACACCGCCCCTGAACTCGCTCTTCCAGGAGCTGATCCTCGAGCACTACAAGCGGCCGCGCAACAAGGGTGAGCTGCCGGACCCGGACGTAACGGTCCACATGAAGAACCCGACGTGCGGCGACGAGGTGCACCTCCAGATGCGCGTGCACGATGGCGTCATAGAGGAGGCCAGGTTCGTGGGCGAGGGGTGCTCGATATCGCAGGCGTCGATCTCGATGATGACGCAGCTGGTGAAGGGGAAGGCGGTGGAGGAAGCGCTGGAGCTGGCAGGCAGGTTTACCGAGATGATGCACGGTGACACGGAAGCCGCGCGCGACAAGCGCATGGGCGACCTCCGCTCACTGGCCGGTGTCGCGAAGTTTCCCGTCCGTGTGAAATGCGCTCTGCTCGGCTGGAACGCCCTCGAGGAAGGCGTCGGCAAGGCGAAGTAGGCGTTCCGCCGCAGCGAAGCGCACCTGGGCTTTAGCTGTCCTCCCGCGTTCGTATCTCCGCCATTCTGACCTCGATCTCCTCGATCAGCTCGCGCAGGCGCTGCCCGTGGGCGCGCCTGAAACGCATCACGCAGAGACAGTCATCGGCCCATGGCAGGGCGTCGAGCACGCCATCCGCAGCAGCATCGATCAGGAGGCGCGGTGATTTGACGGAGCCGCCCGTCATGGAGACGCGCTCAATGTCTGCCAGATCAATGCGCGTGGTGTGCGGTGCAGCGTCCGCGGGTGCGCCCTCGAGGAAGAAGTCGATGATGAGGAAGTCGCCCTCGAGGCGAATGGCCCCGTGGATGGCCCGTGCGGAGACGTGATGGGTGCGGATCTCGTCGCTGTCCAGCTCGAACGGCAGGGACGTCGTTCTCATGGGCGGGAGCACCTGCTGAATCCGTGCATCTCAGAACTCGTCGAGGAGACGGAAACAGCGATTGACGCGGAACAGGGCGTCGATCGCGGCCGCATCGCCGTCGCATTCGGCGAGGCCGAGGTTCAGTGACTCCTTCACACTCAGCTCGCCGGCAAAGATCTGCGCGAATGCGGCGGCGTCCAGCTGCAGCAGCGGGCGCGCCGTGCCGCGTCTGACGGAGGCGCGGCTGCCATCATACTCGACCTCGAACGGGCCGGTGTTGGACTCGACGATGTCGTCGATCACGCGGAGTCCGAAGCGCATGGGTGCGGCAGGCCCCCAGCGCAGGCGCCTGTCGATGGCCTTCGGCACATCGAGCACGCGCATCATGGGACCCCGGATGATGCGGGCCACCGGCGCCCACAGATAGCGAGCGGGCTGGAATCCCGGGATGCGCGGCTCGGAGAGGCGATGCGCGAAGCGCTCGTCGGGGGAGGCCTCGTAATGGATGAGGCGCCAGGAGTCGCGTTGTGCGGAAATCCAGCCGAGGAGCGTCTCATAGGCGTCGTGTCCGGCCGCTACGATCTCGCGAATGTAAAGCGGCTTGTCATCGGGCGCGGACGACCTGCCGGAGCGGACGACCGCGTAGCCCTGCACTGTGTCACCGCCCGTGATGTAGACGTGTGTAGAGTCGCCCTCCAGGTGACTGCGCCAGATGCGCGGTGTGCGCGCGATCATGCCGTTCGTGTCGCACGCGACGCGGTCGTAGCAGGCCGCGATCGCGCCGCTGTCGTCCGGCCCCGCCCGGGTGACCAGCGCGTCACGCCCGACTTTGCCCAGTGACTCGGGCCGGAACCGGTACGCGTGCAGCTCACCTGTCATGCCCCAGCCCAGCGCCTGATAGAACGACGGGCGGAACGGATACAGCATACTGAGCACGTCACCGCGCTCGCGTGCGACGTGAATGGCGTGCTCGCACAGCTCACGCCCCACACCGCGGCGTCGCGCGGTCTCATCGACCGCGACGGACGCCAGGCCCATCATCCGGAACGCGGCCCCGTGCATGTGCTGGGTGAGGGCGTAGGCGCGGAATGCGCCCGCCATGCGCCCGGCGCGCTCGGAGATCCACGCGGACTCGATGCCGCCGAAGACGCCGCCCGTCTCGAGGTGCCGCACGCGCTGCTCGACCGTGCGTTCACCGGGGAATGCGCGGGCCCACAGGCTGGCCAGCGCGAGAATGTCGCCGTGCTCTGCATGCCGGATCATCGCCGGATCATGTGGCGGCGCGCGGTCAATGGCAAGCGACGACGGCGTGGCCGGCGGCTTGCGGCCCGGAGTACAAAGCGCCAAGATCGGCTCAACTCCTGAAGGGATGGACTATGCCCAGACGCGTGGCCGTGATCGCCGGCTGCCGCACCCCGTTCGCGCGAGCCGGCTCCGCGCTCAGCCAGATGAGTCCGGTGCAGCTAGGTACCGTAGCCGTGCGCGAGCTCATCAACCGGGCCGAGCTGGACACGTCGATCGTCGACGGGCTCATCTTCGGCACGGTCGTGCCGTCGATACCGGCGCCGAACGTCGCGCGCGAGGTCACGCTGGAGGCCGGCCTGCCGCCAACGGTCCCGGCGTTCAGCGTCAGCAGGGCGTGCGCGTCCTCCAATCAGGCCATCACGTCCGCGGCCGAATCGATCCTGCATGGATACGGCGATGTGTACGTGACCGGCGGCGTCGAGATCCTGTCGGACGTGCCGATGCTGCTCTCGCGCAGCATGCGTGACGCCCTGCTGAGCGCGTCGAAGGCGAAGACGCTCGGTGGGCGCGCGAAGGCCCTCGCGGGCATCCGCCCGAAGGACCTCGCGCCGATCACTCCGGCCATTGCCGAGCCGTCCACCGGCGAGACGATGGGTGAGAGCGCCGAGCGGATGGCGAAGGAGAACGGGATCACGCGCGAGGCACAGGATCGCTGGGCCCTGCGGTCGCACCAGCTGGCTGCGCAGGGCACGGCGGACGGCCGCCTCACGGCGGAGATCGTCCCGACGTTCATCCCGCCGAAGTACGAGGAAGTGATCGACCGGGACAACGGCATCCGGAGTGACACGACAGCCGAGAAGCTCGCCGCTCTGAAGCCGGTGTTCGACCGTCGCTATGGCAGCGTGACAGCGGGGAACGCGTCGCCTCTGACCGATGGCGCGAGCGCGGTCCTGCTGATGAGCGAGGAGCGGGCAAGGGACCTGGGTTATGAGCCGCTCGGATACATTCGCAGCTGGCACTATACGGCGCTGTCGCCAAAGGACCAGCTGCTCCAGGGGCCGGCGTACGCCGCGCCCGTGGCCTTGGACCGGGCGGGCGTGACGATGAAGGACATCGAGCTGTGGGAGATCCACGAGGCCTTTGCGGCGCAGGTCCTGTCCAATCTCCAGGCCATGGACTCCGACGAGTTCGCACGCACGAAGCTGGGTCGCGACAGGAGAACAGGCATCATCGATGAGGACCGGATCAACGTGATGGGCGGCAGTATCGCGATCGGCCATCCATTCGGCGCGACGGGTGCGCGGTTGACGATCACGCTGCTGAACGAGATGAAGCGCCGCGATGTGAATGTCGGTCTGATCACGGTGTGTGCGGCCGGCGCCATGGGTTTCGCGATGGTCCTGGAGCGTTGAATCCGTTGTGGCGCAGGCCTTGCCGTCCTGCCCATGAATACATCAGACATCAAGAGGAAAGGACGGTTGCATGGGTGCCGACATGCTCGAGCGCGACGACCTGAGCGTCTACATCGTCGCGGGAGTGCCCAAATCGTTCAAACGGAAGCTGCAGGCGTTTGTCGCCGAGGAAGCGAAGAGCGGCGATGGTGAGGTGATGCTGCTGGAGGACGGCTTCGCCGACTGGATCGTGTCACGGCTCGCAGACGAGAAGCGGCCGCGGTCCAATCGCACCCCGGCCTCGAAGGCGCTGTGGAGTGCGTTCAGCGCACTGAGCGCCGCGCGCTACCATCTGCAGCACTCGGAGGAAGAGGAGCGGGTTCGGGAGCTGCGGCAGAAGGTCGAGGAGCTGTGGCGCGAAACCAGTCCAATGTTTCCGGAGGAAGGTCCTGGAGCCGAAGGGGATGACGATCCGGAGGCGGCAGGCGGGGATACGGCGGGCGCGTCGTGAAACGCCCGCCGTTCCCGCTGCCCGGATGAGCTAGCGGCCGGCGTACGCGGGGGCGTGCGGGGCTCGCACTGCGGCGCCCTCGCGTGTGTGGACGATATCCCCTCCGACAATCGTGTAATCCACCTGTACATCACCGATCGAGCCGGGATCGATGCGGGTCAGGTCGTCCGACAGCACGACCAGGTCAGCCAGCGCCCCGACACGGATCGTACCGAGGCGGTCTTCCATGAATGCGCCGAACGCGTTCGCCGCGGTATAGGCGTGCAGCGCTTCCGCCACCGTGATCTTCTGCTGCGGGACCCAGCCGTCCGGGTTGGCGCCGTCGATCGTGCGTCGTGTGGTCGCGGCGTATATCCCGAGCAGCGGATCGATCGGCGCGACAGTCCAGTCGCTGCCGAACATCAGATTCGCGCCGCTGTCGAGCAGTGAACGGAACGCATACGTCCGCTGAATCCGTTCCGCGCCGATACGCTTTTCCGCCCAGCGACCGTCGTCGATCGCGTGATAGGGCTGCATGGACGGGAGCACACCCATCTGTGCGAGGCGGGGAATGGCCTCGGCCGACAGATGCTGCGCGTGCTCGATCCGGAAGCGCCGGTCGCGCGGGCCATTGGCCTGAGCGGCCGCGTCGTAGACATCGAGGAGCCAGTCGTTCGCCCGTTCACCGATGGCGTGCACGACGACGTGCAGGCCAGCCGCATCGGCAGCGATGATCCAGCTGCGCAGCTGTGCCGTGTCGGTCACCATGAGGCCGCTCGTGCCGGGCTCGTCCTCGTACGGTTCGTAGAACCACGCCGTGGTCGAGCCGAGCGAGCCGTCGACAAAGCCCTTCAGGCCGCCCCACTGGAGCAGGTCATCGCCGCGGCCGTTCGTAGCGACGAAATCGCGCAGTCGCTCCCATGTCGCCAGGGGCACGAGGGAGTAGACACGCATGCGGAGCTCGCCCGCAGCCTGCGCACGTCGGTACGCCTCGAGATCCGCCCAGTCGCCCATGTCGTGCACCATGGTCACGCCGCGCGACAGCGCGTGCGCCTGGGCGCGGCGAAACGCCTCGTCCCGCTCCTCCGGAGTGGAGGCAGGCATGACGCGGTACACGAGCGACATCGCCTCGTCCTTCAGCACGCCCGTCGGCTCGCCTGTCATGTCGTCGCGCACGATGGCGCCGCCCGCGGGGTCCGGCGTGTCGCGCGTGATGCCGGCCAGCTCGAGCACGCGCGTGTTCACCACCATCATGTGACCGTCGAGCCGGCTCACGGCGACGTAATGCTGCGCCGACACCGAGTCGAACCACTCACGTCGCGGCAGCGGCGCGCCCTCCCACATCTCGTGATCCCAGTCTCCGCCCGTGATCCAGCGGTCGGCCGGGAGTGTGCGCGCGAACCCGGATATGCGCGCAGTGAACTCCTCCGGTGTGGCGGAGCTGCGCAGATCCACACTGCCGAGTTGAAAACCGCCGCTGATGAAATGCGTGTGATCGTCGATGAAGCCGGGAACAACGAACCGTCCGTCCAGGTCGATCGTACGCGTTGCCGCCCCATCGTACGCGCGCAGGTCGGCAGCCGTGCCGACGGCGATGATGCGGCCATCGCGAATTGCGACGGATTCCGCAAAAGGCGACGCGGCATCACCGGTCCACACGACACCACCGGTGAGCAGCACGTCGGCCGTGTTGTCAGCCGCAGCGCAGCCGGTGAGCAGAGACGGAAGCAGGAGCAGTGCAAAACGTTGCGACATGTTTTCCGCCTCATGGCAAAAGTGTAGTCAAACCGTTTGGTGATGGGACGTTATGCGTTACGAACCTGTTCCAGAAATGCATCAGTCGATGTCACACCGATGTGTTTTCGTTCGTTGTATGAGTGTCGCATGTTCGCTTCCCACAACGATTGGAATTGAGGTCCGGAATGGGCACGCGGAATGCGTTGTTCGCGAGGCGGCCGCTAACACGGGCGACCGCTGCACCCAACTCATGGGAGGTGCCTATTCGCACTTTGAGTGTGAGTCTCGTGGCCGTCGCTGCGATCGCGGCCAGTCTCCTGCTTACCCGTACGCGCGCAGAGCGCGATATCAATGATATCGCGAACACCGGCGAGAATGTGCCGGCTCGTTTCCGGCTCGACGCGATCAGGGAAGCGGGCTTCTAACCGCACCGCAGGACCGGTCCGTAAGAAGCGCGTGCGTCCCCCGGGACGTCCGCGCTTTTTTGTTCGACGGCGCGATTCGGAGGCGCGCCCAGTCGGACGCGGCGCCCGGTCGGACGCGGCACCCGGTCGGACGCGGCACCCATCCTTCCGTATGGCCGATCGCATCATGAGAACGCCCCGGAGCCTCATGACTCCGGGGCGTTCCGGTAGCAACACTATGTCAGGATCGGCCACTCGGCAGAGTGGGTGCCGCGTCCGACAGCTATTCGAAGTGGGCGCGGTTCTTCTCGATGTAGTTGGTCCACTCGGGCGGGACATCGGTATCCGGGAAGATGGCCGTGACAGGGCACTCCGGCTCGCACGCACCGCAGTCGATGCATTCGTCCGGATGGATATAGTACTGGTCCTCGCCTTCATAGATACAGTCCACCGGACAGACCTCGACGCAGCTCGCGTCCTTGGTGCCGATGCACGGTTCGGCGATCACATATGGCATTTCGGGAAACCCTCCCCGGCTCCTGATAAAGGCAACTGCTACGGCGGAATGATAGTGCAACCCGTGCGCCGCCGCTGCAAGACCGCCGCCAGACGGCCGATTCAGCCGGGGAGGATGAGGCGGCGCTCGAAGGCGTCCGCCCAGCGATCGAGGCGGCGCGCGATCCGAGCCGAGACGCGTCGTGCCGCGGGAACGTAGGTGGCGCGGATCTGCGCGTGGAACGCAGCCCGGTCGATGTCGCTGCGCAGATGGATGTGACGCGCGTGGTCGAGACGCTCGGCCACAGTTATGAGGGCGACGTCGAGGTCAGCGGTGACGATCCGCTCCAGCAATTCATCTCCCGCATCCTCCGGCCTGGGCACTTCCGTGACGATCGCGCGCAACCGCTCGGCGGGCGGCGCTGGGGCGAGTGTGGGGTCCACGGTGTCGACGAATGCGGCAGCAGCGAGTGCGTCCACGCTGCGACAGTCGCCGTCCGCGATCATGATACGGATTGTGCGGGCCGGGTGCAGATAACGCGGGTCATGGTCGTCGTCGATCGCAGCGTCGCGCCTGGCCAGGGACTCGGCGAGCGCACCGCGCACGATGTTCGCACCTGCAGCCGGGAGTGCAGCGCGTGCCTCGATCGTGACGCGCTCGAGCATCGACTGCGCGCGTGTGCGCACGGTGGTCAGCCGCTGTCCGGCAGCCACTGCTCCTCGTCGATCCCGGCGTGGCGGTTCTCGCGCCGCGCCCAGACGAACAGGAGATCGGACACGCGGTTCAGGTAGACGATGATGGAGGCCGCGACGCCACCATACGGGTCGGCGGCCTCACCCGCCGCGCGTGCGAGCCGCACCACCTCGCGTTCGGCGCGGCGGCATACGGTGCGCGCGACGTGCAGCGCGGCGCCACCGGGCGAGCCGCCCGGCATGACGAAAGCGCGCAGCTCGGGCAGCTCCGCCTCGGCCTCGTCGATCCAGCGCTCCAGGTCGGCAATGCGCTGTTCCGGCAGCGGCGGAAGCTTCGGCTGGCGTGCACCGGGCCGGACGACGGTTGCGAGGTGTGCGCCGATCGCAAACAGGTCCGGCTGAAGCAGCGGCAGCCGGCTGGCGATGACGGGCTCGCGGGCCTGGGAGATGGCCCAGCCGATCATCGCATTGAGCTCGTCGACGGCGCCATAAGCTGCGACGCGTGGATTGGACTTGGGGACGCGGCCTCCGCCGAACAGGCCGGTCTCGCCTTCGTCCCCGGTGCCGGTATAGATCCGCTGAACCATCAGGTGACCGCGGGTTCGAGAAGCTCGAGTGTACCGCGCGTGGCATCGAGGCGCGCGCGCACGCCGAGCGGCAGTGTCCAGTTGTCCGGCTCGTGGCCGATCGGCAGCTGCATCACCGCGGGTACACCGGCATCGTCGGCGAACTCGCGGAGAAGCGCGTGCACATCCTTCTCGCCGCCGCAATCCGTGAACCGGCCGAATGCGAGGCCGGCGACGCCGTCGAGTGCGCCGGCGAGCATCAGCTGCGTCCAGAGACGGTCGAGACGGTAGTCGTGCTCGCCAATGTCCTCGACGAACAGAATTGCTCCGCGCGTCACGGGCGACGCGGGAGTGCCGCACATGCCGGCCAGCAGAGCAAGATTGCCGCCGATCAACGGCCCTTCGGCGATCCCGTCGTGCAGAGTCACGACCTCCGGCTCGGCGGGCAGTGGCAGTAGGCCGGCAGGCGCGGCGATGAACAGCACATCGCGCAGGGCCTGCTCCGCAAGTGGCGAGGACTCGCCGCCTGCGTGCGGCGCATGAAAGGAGACGACCCGCCGCGCGAGCAGCGCGAGGTGGATGGCGGTGTTGTCGCTGAATCCGATGTAGGCTCGCGGGTGGCCCACGAGAGGTGACAGGTCGACGCGGTGGAGCAGGCGCATGGTGCCGTAGCCCCCGCGCAGCGCCCACACCCCATCGATCTCCGGAGATGTCAGCGCCCACTGCAGGTCTTCGAGGCGGTCGTCATCACTGCCCGCGAGGTAGCCGCCGTGTCGGCTGCGCGCGGCCGCTCCCAGCACCGGCACCAGGCCGAGGCGTGCACAGCGGTCGAACGCGACGTCGATGCGCTCCCCGGTAACCGGACCGGCGGGGGCGATGAGGGCGACGCGCGACCCCTCGCGGAGTCGCGGCGGGCGGATCATTGCCCCGGCATCAATGGCGTGTGCGGTCAATCGAAAGCCATCGTGTCAGCGGGTGCGGCATCGTCCGTATCGGCGTCGGCGGGCGTCGCGACGGCGGACGGGTCCGCGCGGAAGAGCTGCCAGTAGCCATCGAAGACCGGAACGTAGACGGCGCCGGTGTCGCCTCCGCGTACGTAGAACTCGACGCCCTGATACTCGCCCGCCCTGGTCATGTCGGTGAGCGAGGCACCGACCGGCATACCTTCCGGCTCGTAGGGACGGCCCTCGTGCACGAGAGGCTCACCGCGCGCGTACCAGTCATAGCTGGTGAGCGTGTAGTAGATGCGGCTGGTCGGCAGGGTCACGACGTCCTCGGCCGGGTCGAAAACGCTGTCGCCGCCGCCGACGCTGTCGGCGACAGCCGGGGCATTGTCGTCAGGCTCATCGGCCGATCCGCAGCCGGCGAGCACGCAGCATGCAGCGGTAATGTGGAGCGTGACACGGGACTTCATTCCAGTCATGCGGGTCGAGGGTGCAACGGGTATGCCGAAGGGTGGCGCACCGGGCGCGGCCTCGCAAGCGCGGGCGCCCGGATCGCCCGGACGGCCGACTGGTCGGGGCCGCAACGACAGCCTAACTTGGGCGGGAACCGCGAGGACCCGCGAGGAGCAGACATGCCGCGAGCCACAGATACGATCGCCGCAGAAGCCAACCGCCTCTACTGGGAGACGGAGACATCCGTCGCCGATATCGCTCAGCAGCTGGAGCTGTCACGGCGCGCGCTCTACGATTCCGTCGATCCGCTGCCGACGAGCGGGAGCTGCGATGTGTGTGGCAGCCCGCTCGTCTTCGAGAACCGGTCAGCGCGCAACGCCGGCATCGAGACGTGCCCGGTCTGCGAAGCCGCCGACGAGGAGGCCGACGACGTCCCTGCGTCGCCACCGACGTCCAGGCGTGCGCGCATGGACGATCCGGAGATGCAGCGCGCGGTCCGCGTGGGCAGTGCGGCCCTGGCCGGAGCGGCGCTCGGAGCCGCCGCGACGCTTATCATCGTGCCGCGGCGGTGACCGCGCGGCTGCTCGGCGACGAGCTGCCTCATCTCATCACGGACGTACCCGGTCCCGCCTCGCGCGCCCTGACCGATCGACTGGCGCGCGTGGAATCGCCCAACATCACGTCGATCGAGCCGCCCCCCATCTTCTGGACCGAGGCCCGGGGGGCGGCGGTGCGGGACGCCGACGACAACATCTACATCGATCTGACCGCAGGCTTCGGTGTGGCCCACGCGGGCCACGCGCAGGAGCACGTCGCGGCTGCGATCGCCGACCAGGCGGGACGACTGGCTCACGGCCTCGGCGACGTCTACCCGCCGGAACCGAAGGTCAGACTGCTCGAGCGGCTTGCGGACATAGCGCCGGGGGACCTCGGCATGTCGATTTTGGCCGGCAGCGGCGCAGAGGCGGTCGAGGCGGCGCTCAAGACCGCGGTCATGCGTACGGGCCGGACCGGGATCGTGGCATTCGAGGGCGCGTACCACGGCCTGACGTACGGTGCCCTGGCGACGACCTGGCGGCCGGACTTCAGGGCTCGCTTCGCGGGGCAGCTCTTCGACGGTGTGCGGTTCGCGCCCTATCCGATTTCTCGAGCGGACGCCGCGCTCGAGGCCGTCGATCGGATCGTGCAGCAGGCGGAGAGCTCGTCGCACCCCGTGGGCGCGATTCTGGTCGAGCCGATCCTCGGCCGGGGCGGGCTGCGCGTGGCCCCGCCCGGATTTCTAGCGGCCCTCCGCGACCGCTGCGACGGCAACCGCATCCTCCTCATTTTGGACGAGGTCTATACCGGCTGCGGTCGGACGGGACGGTGGTTCGCCTGCGAGCACGACGACGTGGTGCCGGATGTGCTCGTTGTCGGCAAGGCGCTCAGCGGCAGCCTTCCCATCAGCGCGGCGATCGGCACTCCGGCCGTGATGCAGGCCTGGCCCGCGTCGACCGGCGAGGCCATACACACCAGCACCTTTCTTGGTAATCCGATCGCCTGCGCCGCAGCGCTCGCCCAGCTCGAGGCCATCCAGACCGGCGACCTGCTGCGCCGCACCGAGCGTCTCGGCGAGGTGATCCGCGAGAAGACCACATGGTGGGCGTCGCGCTTCGACGCCGTGGGCGAGCCGCGCGGCCGCGGCCTGCTGCAGGGTGCTCCCATGCATGGCCCCGGCCAGGCATTGCGGGTGGCCGACCGCTGTCTGAGACGGGGCGTCCTGCTGCTGGCAGAAGGCAGCGACGCCGAGGTTCTGGCCATCACACCGCCAGCTGTCATCACGGAAGCCCAGCTGGACTTCGCCCTGGCCGTCGTCGAGGAAGCCATCCGCGCCGAGCTCGAGTAATTTTCCCTACTGCCGCATGGCGGCGCACAGCATTAGATTCGAACGGCTGCAGATCGGGGAACGGTGGGCGGTGTGGTGCGGACTACCCGGTCGTTGGTCGTGCCTCCGGTCCCGCGCCGAACGGGCGCGTCCATAAACCGGAGGAGTCTCTCCTGGGAAGAGCTCATGAACAGCCTGGATACGTGGCAACGCCGCCGCACCGTGTGCTGTTGACCGGCGCAACCGGTTTCGTGGGATCGCACGCGGCGCTGGCGTTCGTGCGTGCAGGGTTAGAGGTGCGGGCTCTGGTGCGCTCACGGGAGCGGGCCCGGCCCATCGCGGAGCTCGGAGTGGAACTGATCCACGGCTCGCTCGATGACACGCCGGCCCTCGACGCGGCGTGCGCCGGGGTCGGGACCGTGGTTCACCTGGCCGCACTCACGCACGCGAGATCCGACGAGGAGTACGAGGAAGCGAATGTAATCGGCACGCAACGTCTGCTTGATGCGGCCTTCGCGGGCGGTGCACACCGGTTCGTTTACCTGAGCAGCCTCGCTGCGGTCGGGCCGGCCGAGGGGGGACGCCCGGTCGAGCCGGGGGATGTACCGCGGCCGCTGACCCGGTACGGCCGAAGCAAGCTGGCCGGTGAGCGCGTAAGCATGGCAGCGGCGGCACGCATGGACGTCAGGATCCTGCGGGCGCCGGCCGTCTACGGACCTCGCGACACGGACCTGTATCATTTCTTCAAGCTGGCGCGGCGCGGCGTCATACCGGTGCCCACCGGGCCGGCGCGGCTGCTCCAGATGGTCCACGTCGAGGATCTGGCGCGGGCACTGGTCCTTGCCGCACAGGCGCCGGACGCGGCCGGTGTGTACCACATTGCCGAGGCGCGGCAATACACATGGGAAGAGATAGGACGCGCCGTGGGGGAGGCGGTGGGGCGCAAGGTACGCGTGGCGCGGGTACCGGGTGCGCTGATCGCGGCACTGGCCGCGGTGAGCGAGACAGCGGCCGGTGTGGTGGGTCGCAGCTCGATCTTCAATCGCGACAAGGCGCGCGAGTTGCTGGCGCCGGGCTGGTTGTGTGAAACCGATGCCGCACGTGCGGTATTGAACTTTGAGGCAGACATTCCTCTCGCTGACGGTCTGCGCGACACGGCGCAGTGGTATCGGGAGCAGGGCTGGCTGTAAATCCTCGGTGGGCCTGGAGCCCAATGGAGAGCGGATGAGCCTGTTCGAGAAATGCTATCGGTTCACGAAGGCGCGCGAGGTGATGGCGGCGGGTGTGTACCCGTACTTCGTGCCGATCGAGGCATCGTACGACACGGAGGTATTGATCCATGGCGAGCGGAAGGTGATGGTCGGCTCGAACAACTACCTCGGTCTGACGCATCATCCGAAGGTCCTGGAGGCCGGGGAGAAGGCCCTGCGGCAGTATGGCACCGGTTGCACGGGCAGCAGGTTCCTGAACGGCACGCTGGACCTGCACGAAAGGCTGGAAGAGCGGCTCGCGAAGTTCGTCAACCAGGAGGCCGCGCTCGTGTTCAGCACGGGGTATCAGACGAACCTCGGTGTGATCTCCTCCCTCATCGGCCGTGATGACCATCTTTTCTCTGACAAGCTGAACCACGCCAGTATCGTGGATGGCGCCCGCCTGGCGTTCGGTACCGTGCATCGGTTCCCGCACGGCGACATGCGTGCGCTGGAGCGCGAGCTGGCGCGCACGCCGTCGGAGGCGGGCAAGCTGATCGTGACGGACGGTATCTTCTCGATGGAAGGCACGATCGTCGACCTGCCGGGCATCATGGCACTGGCGGAGTTCTACGGCGCCGAAGTCCTGGTGGACGACGCTCATTCGTTCGGCGTGCTCGGCGAGTTCGGCGGGGGCACCGCGCAGCACTTCCACCTCGAGGACCGCGTGTCGCTCATCATGGCGACGTTCTCGAAGTCGCTCGGCTCGATTGGCGGCATGGTCGCCGGGCCGGAGGATGTGATCCACTATCTGAAGCATCACGCGCGGTCGCTGATCTTCAGCGCGAGCAACCCGCCCGCCTCCGTGGCGTCCTCTCTCGCCGCACTCGACGTCATCGCGGAAGAGCCGGAGCGCAGAGAACAGCTGTGGCGGAACACGCGACGCATGCAGGAAGGACTGCGCTCGCTCGGCTACGACATCGGCCGCAGCGAAACGCCGATCATCCCGGTGCAGGTGGGGGAGATCGATCAGATGTTCATCTTCTGGAAGCAGCTCTTCGATGCAGGCGTATTTACCAACCCGGTGACACCGCCGGCCGTGCCGGAGAATTCCTGCCGGCTCCGGATCTCGCTCATGGCGACACACACGGACGAGCACATCGACTTCGTGCTCGACGCGTTCGCGACGATCGGCAAGCGGATGGCGGTCATTTGAACGGGTTCGGGATCGGGATCGGGAGCGTGTTCGGGATCGGGACGGTGATCGGGCGCGGGCACGCACGCGGGCGCGGGCGGGGGTTTACGGCGTGACCGGTGGAGTGGAGGTTCGGGCGGTCGAGGGGCGCGCGGACCTCGAGCGGTTCCTGAAGCTGCCGTGGTCGATCTATGCGGACGACCCGATGTGGGTGCCGCCGCTGCTCTCGGACGTGCGTGCGGCGCTGAATCCCGCGAAGCATCCGTTCTACGAGCACGCTGATGTCGCATTGTTCCTGGCGTGGCGCGGACGTGATCCCGTGGGTCGCATCGCCGCGGTGGTGAACCGTGCGCACAACGAGTTTCACGGTGACCGTCTCGGGTTCTTCGGGCTGTTCGAGTGCATTGACGACCAGGGCGTTGCGGACGCGCTGCTGCGGTCGGCGGAGCAGTGGTTACGCGGGCGCGGTCTGACGACGGTGCAGGGCCCGATGAACCTGTCGACGAACGACGAGGTGTGCTCGCCAGGTGTGCTGATCGACGGCTGGCACCGGGAGCCTGCCGTCCTCATGGGTCACAATCCGCCGTATTACGCAGAGCTGATCACGCGGGCCGGATACGCGAAGTCGAAGGACCTGCTGTCCTACTGGATCCACGCGGACCCGATCCCGCCGCGGCTGCAGCGCGCGCACGACCGGCTGCTGCGCGACGGGAGGACAAAGCTGCGGTCGCTGGATGTGCGGCGTTTCGATGCCGAGGTCGGGATCGTTCGCGACATCTACAACAGCGCGTGGGAGCAGAACTGGGGCTTCGTACCGATGACGGGTGCGGAACTCGATTACATGGCGCGCCATCTCAAGCCGATCGTGCAGCCGAAGCTGTGTGCCTTCGCCGAAGTCGATGGCGAGCCGGTCGGCTTCGCACTGGGCCTGCCGGACTTCAACGTCGCACTGAAGCACGTGAACGGCCGGCTGCTGCCGTTCGGCATCGTGAAGCTGCTGTGGCATCGTCGCAGGATCGCGCAGGCGCGCACGATCACGCTCGGTCTGAAACCGGGCTATCGCGGACGCGGCCTCGACGCGCTGCTGATCGCGCATCTCGTCATCGAGGCCAAAAAGATCGGAATCTGGAAGGGCGAGTGTTCGTGGATTCTGGAAGACAACTGGGACATGCGCCGCGGCCTGGAGCGGGTCGGCGCCGTGCCGGACAAGACTTACCGCCTGTACGAGAAACCGCTGGAGTCGTGACGGCGCGCGCCGCGGAGCGTGTGCTGGGTCTGCCGCTCGACCGGCTGTTCGCCATTTACATGCTCGCAGCCGCGCCGGCCCTCGCGTTCGCGGACCGGCCAGCATCATGGATGGTGCTGCTCGCTCTGCATGCGGCAGTGGTGCTGATCGCGTGGCCGCCGCGTGCGCTGGAGCACGGGCTATCCCGCGCGGTGCCGCGCCTGCGACGGATCGTGCGCGGCGCTCTGGACTGGGCGCCGCTGCTGCTCATGCCGCTGCTGTATACGGAGCTCGCGGTGCTGAACCGGAGCGTGCACGGCGGCTCGTACTTCGATGGGCCGGTGATTGCGTGGGAGCAGGCGATCTTCGGCGGTCAGCCGAGCCGTGAGTGGGCGGCGGCCGTGCCGGAACTGTGGCTCTCCGAGCCGCTGCACGCCGCCTACCTCTCGTACTACTTCATCATATTCGTGCCGCCGCTCGTCCTCTTTCTACAGAGGCGGACGGCGGAGTTCCGTGCGGGTGTGTTCGCTCTCATGCTGGCGTTCTTCACGCACTACCTGGTTTTCATCTACTTCCCGGTGCAGGGGCCGCGCTACCTGTTTCCGCCACCGGGCGGTGAGCTGGCCGGCGGGTTCTTCCATCAGCTCGCGCACCGTGTGCTCGAGGCCGGGTCCGCACAGGGCGCGGCGTTCCCGTCATCGCACGTGGGCGTATCGGTGGCTCAGACCCTCGTCGTGCTGCGATACCTGCCGCGGCTGACGCCGCTGTTCGCGATCCTCACTGTGGGACTCGCGCTCGGCGCAGTGTATGGCGGCTTCCACTACGCGACGGATGCGGTGGCCGGCGCGGTGCTGGGTGCGGCCGCGTTCGCGCTGGCGCGTCCTCTGGCGCGCGCGTTGAGCGGGCGGTCGGCGCCCACCGCGGCATGACCGCAGCCATCGAGTGAGACCGGGCTCGCTAGCGATCGCAGCCGCTGCTGGCGTCGCAGCGGTCGTGGCCTGGCTCCAGCTGGCCGGTGTGCCCCCCGCGGCTCGCGCGTGGGCCGTCGTCCTGCTCGTGCCGCTGCCCATTCTCCTGATCCTCCAGGGTCGCGCGCTGAGCAGTCTGGAGACGCTCCCTCGTACCGAAGCGTACATCAGCTCCATCGTAAGCCTGTGGGGGCTCGCCCTCGCCACGGCGGGCATCGCCTGGGTGAGCGGATACGGATTCACCGAGCTCGGCCTGGTGACACTCGGTGCGTGGAGAACGGTGCTGCTCGCCGTCGCAATGACGGCTGGCGGCGTCGGCGTGCTGTTCGCCTTCCGCTTTGCGGGCGTGCGTGAGCCGCGGATGGTACGCGAGCTCATGCCCGTCTCCGTCCACGACCGGCTCCTCTTCACCGGCGTCTCCATCACGGCAGGCATCTGTGAGGAGATCATCTTCCGCGGCTTCCTGATCCACGTGCTGTACGGCGCGACCGGGTCGCTCGCGATCGCTCTGCTTCTGAGCAGCGGTGTCTTCGGCGTCGCGCATGCCTATCAGCAGCCCGCCGGTGCGGTGCGTGCCGCGCTGCTCGGTCTGATCCTGGCCCTGCCCCTCGTACTCGACGGGTCGATCCTGCCGTCCATCATCGCTCACGCGGCTATCGACATTCTCTCCGGCCTCTGGCTCGCCCGCTATCTGCTCCGCTGAGGCGGTTCGAGCCGCGGTCAGTCGATGCTGATCTCGACGTTGTCGATGCCCCACAGTTCGCCGTTGCCTGTCGGGTTTGACGCCACCTGAAACTGAAAAGTGGAGGCGGTGTGCGGAATCGTGAAGGAGATGCGGTAGCTGGAATCGGCCAGCTCATCCGTGCCCTCGGGGTCGTATCCGAGTGAGTTCGTAGCGAACGAGCCTGCCGCCCGTGCGTTGTTGCCGCCGGGGTGGGCCTGCGGCCAGCTCTGCATGTCGTCGTTCTGGTTTGCGAAGTTCGTCACCATGACAGGTGCGCCACCCGAGTGTGTGAACGTCACGAGGTCGGGGTCGGCGTTGCCGTTCCAGCTGCCGATGACGTGGAAGTCGAACTCGATGGTCACGCTCGAATGGGCCGGCAGGTCAGCCAGCGAGACCGAGACCGAAGCGACGTTAAAGGTGCCGAGGAAGCGCTCGCCCGATGGGGAGGTGGTCGTCGCCTGGTTGGACCACTCGAAGCCGGCACCGTCCGCGAAGTTCTCGGAGTACGCGAACGCCCGGGGCGACGTCGGGTCGTCATCGCAGGCGGCGGACAGGGTGACCAGCGCGAGTATTCCGGTGAACGACAGCATGCGATTCTTCATGTTCAGGGCCTCCTGAATGTGCCGGATGTGCGGGTGTCTCTTCCTCTATCGTGGAAACTGCGCCGCGAGTGCCATTCAGTGACTGCGCCTGCCTGATCCGGCACATCCGTTGCGATCAAACAGGGCACACGCAACGGGAGGCAACAATGGCCACGCAGCAGAGGATGGATCCGCGCCTGACGGCGACGGACGGATCGCTGTCGGGCACAAATCAGGAATCACAGGTCCGTGACCTGCTGAAGCAGCTGGCGGGAGATGGCTCCGAACTGGTGCGCAACGAGATCGCCCTGGCAAAGCTGGAGATGCGCGACATGGCGCGCGAGCTCGCGGTGGATTCCGCGAAGCTGGGGACAGCACTCGGTCTGGCACTGAGTGGCGGGCTGGTGCTGATGGCAGCGGCCGTGATCGGGCTCGGTCATCTCCTGGGCGGGCGTTTCGGCCTGGCAGCGCTCATCATCGGCGCCGTGATGCTGCTGGTGGGTGCCATCCTCGCGCGTGGCGGCATCAACGGGTTGAGGAACATGCCACGCAAGCCGGAGCAGACGGCCGCGAGTCTGCGCCGCGACAAGCAGTGGGCGCGCCACGAGCTGCGCGAGTTCAAGGAGGAGGTTCGCTCCTGATCGCGGCGCGGCGGCGGGGCATCGGATGAAGGTGTACGATCTCACGCGCCGGATCGTGTCCGGAGCGATGGCCGACAACATCACCGGTGAAGCGGCGAAGGCCGCGTATTATTTCTTTCTCTCGCTCTTCCCCATGATTCTCGCCGGGTTTGCACTCACCGGTTTCCTCGGCGGGACGTCCGCGTTCGATACGATCATGGGATGGCTGCAGGGCGTGCTGCCGGGGGTCGCAACGGAGTACCTGGAAGAGTTCGTGCGCGAGATCACCGACGAGCGGCGTCCCGAGGCGCTTTCGCTCGGTATCCTGCTCGCCGTCTGGTCAGCATCCAATTTCTTCGCGGCGCTCGGCGATGGACTCGACGCGATGTTCAACGTCCGCGAGAATGCCACCTGGTGGAAGAAACGCCTCAAGGCGATCGGGCTGATGGTCGTCGGCGGCGCGCTGCTCTGGGGCGGAGCAATTGCGATCGTCGCCGGGCCGCAGCTGGCAAGCGCGCTCGGTCTGGGCAGCTATGCGCACTGGCTCGCGTGGCCGATCGTGCTGGTCCTGCTCGTCGCGCTGCTCTGGACCGTATACTACGTGATGCCGGCCCATGACCAGCGCAACATCCGAGGCGAGCTCCTGGTCGGCGCCATCGCAGGGACCATCGTGTGGATGCTCGCTACGCTGCTCTTCCGGATCTACGTCTCCAACATCGCGAATTTCGGCAGGACCTACGGTTTCATCGGTGGGATCATCGTACTGCTGCTGTGGCTCTATATCACTGCGCTGTCCATCCTGCTCGGCGGCGAGGTTGCGGACGTGCTCTCCGCAGAGCGTGACACGGCAGCATGAGTGGCACAATGCAGCAGTGAAGGGAACGTGTCTTGCGCTGTGCGCCGTACCACGCAGAAGGAGGTAGCAACATGGATTTCGATCGCGACAAGCAGGATTCGACGAGCGACGCCGAGTCGAACAGGTCACCACAGACCGGCTCCACGGGCAGCCCGTCGCAGGGCGGTGCATTCGGCTCGCCGGACCCGTCGCAGGGCGGTGCATTCAGCTCGACGGAGGCCTCGTCACAGGGCGGTGCATCCAGATCGACTGAGGGCTCGTCCACGGGCGGACCCTTCAGTTCCGAGGGAGCGGCGGCGCCAGGCGGCTCGCCGGACGATGCGGGCACGCGCGCCGGCTCCTACGACCGCAAGTTCACGGGCGAAGAGCAGGGTGCCAGGGAGCGGATCAGCGAGAAGGTGGGCGAAGGTCGTGAGCGGCTGAGCAGTGCGGTGGATGCGAGCCGGAACCGCGTCGCAGGACAGCTCGAGCGGATCAGCGACCGCCTCGAGGAGCGCGGACGCGGGATGGAAGAGGCCGGCGGCGTGCAGCAGCGCGCCAGTCAGGTCGCTCTGCGTGCGGGTGAGGCGCTCGACAGCGGCGCGGAATATCTGCGCAGCCACGACCCGGACGCGATGCGCGACGATCTGGAACGCTCGATCCGGGAGCGGCCGCTGCTCAGCGTGGGCATCGCCGCCGGCGCGGGCTTCCTGCTGGCCAGGCTGCTGCGCGACTAATTGTTCCAGTTGTGCGACACTCGATGCGCCTCGCGAGAGCCTTTACGGCAGGCTCGCGAGGCGTATCTTGTTATTATACAAGGAACAGCGTGATTGATCCGAAGCCGGAACAGCGATTGCGGAACGTACCGTACGGCTTCGGCATATGATCAGCAGCAGACGATCAATCCGATGGAGGGGTGACGTGATCCTGTACCTGAGCTTCGAAGAGCTCGCCGCGCTCGGTTCATGCGCGGAACGCGTGCTGCTCGCCAATATGGTGAGCGGCCACGGGATCGTTGCGCCCCCGCAGCTCGTCGCCGACGTGGAGCAGTTCTCGCACAGGCTGACCGGCGACATCTCGATCGACACGCTCGATGACCAGCGGACCCTCCAGATGGTGGTCAAGCACCTGCTCGATCGCTCCCGCGCCGCCATGGACGAGGCCGTCATCGTTCAGCACGCCGCCGCCGAGAGCGCCGTCGCCGGCTATTTCGAGTATGCCCATGTGCTCACGGTCAGCCACCGGCTCGAGGCCATCGGCGAGGAAATGGCCGCCATCGTGCAGGTCATGACCGGCGACGATCCAGACTCGGAGAGCGGCCGGCGCTTCTCTTTTCCGGAGTGAGCCGTACGCTCCCGCCAACGCGTGAGCGAAACATGCCGACACTCCGCCGCTGTTTCCTGTTCCTCAGCATTATCACCCTCTCAGGCTGCGCTCGCGGCCTCGAAGTCGGCAGTGCTGCACCTGCCGAAACGTTCAGTATCAGCGTCGAGAACATGACCGGTGTCACAATGGTCGTCAGCTACGACGACGGCCGCGGCGACGCCATTCTCGGCACCGTCAACGCCAGCGCGACCGAGCGGTTCGTCATCGCCGCACCTGCAACGCAGACCGTCACAGTCCGCGGGGAGGCGGTGACGGGCAGCCGGCGCGCCGGCCCTTATACGGTGACGCTGGTGGCCGGGACGCCGCAGACCGTCCGTCTCAGATAGCGGTCCTGCGCCACCAGAATGTGTACTGAACTCGTGTGAACGCGCGGCAGTCGCCGCGAGGTCTCTCGGGGGCATGGCACGCCGAGCCCCGCCAACCGGGGCTGATTTGGGGCCACGTGACGCCAAAAACGCCCGGCTGGGTTGCCCTAACTCCAAGTTACCACTACATTTATAAGTAATCACACACCCAAGCCAAGGGAGCTGCGTATGCGCTTTTCACCCAAGGTCAGGGCGCTGTGCGAGCGTGCGCGCCGGCCGGCGCTGCGGGTGGTGCTCGGAGGAGCGCTGATGGTCCCGTCGGCTGTGCTGATGGCGAGTGGTCAGCTGGATTCACTCGCGGAGCGGGAGCGCACGATAGCGTCACGAATCGAAGCGAACGAGACAGATCCGGTGACCCGGGAATGGGGTCAGCGGACACTGGAGCGGGAGCGTGAGCTGGTCGTCGCATCGTTTGCGGCGGAGTTCGACATCCCGATTCCGCTGGCCACGGACATTCACGAGGCGGCGCTGGCGGAGAAGATCGTGCCGCGGGTGGCGTTCGGTCTGGTGCAGGCGGAGTCGAGCTTCCGGACGCGTGCGGTGTCGCCGGTAGGTGCGGTGGGTCTGACGCAGCTGCTGCCATCGACGGCACGCTGGCTGGTGCCGGGCACGACGCGCAGCGATCTGATGAAGCCGGAGACGAACCTGAGGGTGGGGTTCCAGTACCTGCGCTATCTGATGGACAAGTATGAGGGTGATGAGAAGCTGGCCCTGACCGCATACAATCGCGGGCCGGGAACCGTTTCGAAGCTGCTGGCGCGTGGCAAGAACCCCGACAACGGCTATGCGGACAAGGTTCTGACTGGGAAGAGTGCTCTCCATGTGAGGCTGATGAACGCCAAGTTCGGAGGGTAAGCTGGTGAGGTCGCCGGGGGATCCTGGTGACGTTCGCAGGGTGAGCATGTAACGAAGTACGAATGGGATCGGGATCGGCGGCTGACGGATTGCGGGCAACTGCGAACCGGCGGCGGTGATCGCGGTCCCATTCGTGTTTCCGGAGCTGCGTGAGCCGAGGGTGCGCTTCCCTACGTGCCACGCGGACTTCGCCCGACTTGCGAAAGCCGCGGGTCTCTCCAGGTTCGGCGGAGGAGCACACGGGTATCTCTCGTCCAGGGGGACCGATGCTGTTTTCCGACCAAAGCTTATTGACGATGCTTCACGGGATAGGGATGGGCGGCGGGGCGCTGTTGGCGCTCTCGGCCGCCCTTTTTGCTGTTTACCTGCTGCGCCCGCGGGCTGAACCGGCGGGCCTGGCAGCGACGCGGGCGGGAGCGATTTCGGCCATGACAGCCGTTGCGGCGGGGCTGACCTGGCTGACGACGCTGGCAGGTACGTACATCATTTTCCCGCCGTACCGGGCCACACCGCCCGAGGGAGCGACTGACCTGTCGGCGTACCCCCGCTCCATGCTGCTCGCCGAGCCGACCACGGCGTGGCTGCATGCGTTCGCGATGGAGACGAAGGAGCACCTCCCGTTCATAGCTGCGATGCTGGTCACGTCGGTGGCTTTCGTGGCGTGGCGTTATCGCGAGCGGCTGCTGGAGGAGGCAGGACTGCGGCGTCTGGGCGAGTCATTGCTGCTCGTCTGCTTCGCGATCGTCGCGTACGTGTCGCTGCTGGGTGTTTTCGTCAACAAGGTCGCTCCGCTGGAGTAACCGCCCCGCAGTGGGCGCCACGAAGAGGTCAGCCATGGATACGAAGGAAGCCGCGCAGTCGGCGCCGATCCGCCCGGTGTCTGGACAACGCCCGAACGGCGCCGCCATGGCGGCGTTCCTGGCTGCGGGGATCGGTGCCTTCGCAGTTGGCTTTATCGTCCTGCTGAACGAAGCAGGCGTGTTCTCGGTACCAGCGCTCTACGGCCCTTCCGGTGGCGTATCCGGCCGCACGACCCTCGCCGTGGTCGTCTGGCTGATCTCGTGGGCTGTGCTGCACGCATTGTGGAAGGACCGGGAATTGAATGGCGGCCGGATAGGCGCCATCACTCTCATGCTCACGGCGCTGGGCATACTGGGCACATTCCCGCCCGTGTGGAAGCTATTTCCGTAGGTTCGCGTCGAGGGATGCGTCGCGGCGCCGTGCGACGCAATCCCGATCGCGCCCTGCGCCCCGGAGGCGCGGCCGCTCAGCGCCGGAGATTCTCTTCGAACAGCTCCAGAATCCGCCGGTACTCATCCGTCCACGACGACGGCTCTACGAAGCTGTGGTTCTCGACAGGATAGACGGCCATCTCCCAGTCTGTCTTGCCGAGCTCGATCAGGCGCTGGGCGAGTCGCACCACATCGCTGAAATGGACGTTGGTGTCGACCATGCCGTGTGCGATGAGGAGCGGATCCTCGAGGCCCTCGGCGAAATAGATGGGTGAGGACCGGCGATAGGCGACGGTGTCGTCCTGCGGCAGGTTCAGGATGCGGCCCGTGTAGCCGTGGTTGTAGTGGGCCCAGTCGGTGACGCTGCGGAGCGCCGCGCCGGCACCGAACGACTCCGGCTGAGTGAACAGGGCCATCAGCGTGATGAATCCGCCGTACGATCCGCCGTAGATGCCGACGCGCTCGGGATCGATGCCGAAATTCTGCTGGAGATAGCGGACGCCGTCGACCTGGTCGGTGAGGTCCATGCCGCCCATGTGCCGATAGATCGCGGTGCGCCAGTCGCGGCCGTAGCCGGCCGACCCGCGGTAGTCGATGTCCAGAACGACGTAGCCGCGCTGCGCGAGCAGATGGTGGAACATGTACTCGCGATAGTACGTGGACCACCAGTTGTGCACGTTCTGGAGGTAGCCCGCACCGTGGACGAAGATGACTGCGGCACCGTTCGGCTGCGCGCCGACGTCCTGGGGACGATAGATGCGCGCGGGCACCTGCACGCCATCACGCGCGGGGACGTGCACGATCTCGGGCGCGAGCCAGTCGAACGAGCTCCACTCGGCCGTGGGTGACGTCGTGATGCGACGTGCGTCAGCGCCCGCACGGTTCGGTGCGATGTAGAGATCCGGCGGGGTATTCGCGAACGAGTGGACGAACGCGACGCGGGAGCCGTCGGGTGACGGCGTCGCGTCCTGCCGCCCCGGCATGGTCGTGATGCGCGTGCGGCCGGTGCCATCGAGCCGCATGTGATAGAAGTGCTGCTCGTGCGGTGAGCCTTCGCTGGTTGTCAGGTAGAAGCGATCCTTCGACGGCGAGATCTCGACGCTGTGCACCTCCCAGTCGCCGCTGGTCAGCTGGCGCAGGCCGCTGCCATCGGGTGCGATCGTGTAGAGGTGAGCGAATCCGTCGCGTTCGCTGACGAACCACGCGCGACTGCCATCGGGCATCCAGCCGATGCAGAACGAGCAGGGTCCCGCGACCCACGCCTCGTCACGGTCATTGGCCAGCAGTGTGAGCGTGCCGGTCGCCGCATCCATGGACCACAGCCACTCCTGCTTGAAGTCGGCGCTGGTCGCCGCGACGAGGCCCGCGGTCCCCTGATCGTTCCAGCCGACGAATCGCGTGAAGCCGAACTCCGGCGCGGCCGTTGAAGTGTCCGTCGCGGGACGGGTCGCTCGAGCGACATCGAGCCAGCGCACTTCGCCGTTCTCGAGAGAGACAATGCCCATGCGGCCGCTCGCACCCGGCTCATCGCCGACCTTGGTGCGCATCTCGCGCGGCTCCGTGTAACCGGACTCCGTCACCCAGTACGGAATGGATGTGCGGCGCGCATCGGATTGTGACGTGGACGTCGTGGATACGACGGCGTAGCGACCGCCGGGCTCCACCTCGAGCGATGCGACGCGCTCGTTGCGATCGAGATATGCCGGTTGGCGCGGCTCGCGCTCCTCGCGCGCACGTGTCCGCTCACGATTGGCGTCGCGCTGCTGCACCTGGAGGCGGATGTGCTCGAACAGCTCGTGCTGCTGCTGCTCGAGGAAGCCGCGCTGTCCGGTTGCGGGGCGCGGCTCGGAGGGAGCGGGTCCACTGCGGATATCGGTGACCTGGCGGAGCGTCCCGTCGGCGAGTGAGCGGGCGAAGACGTTGTTGTCGCTGATGTAGTAGATGGTGCGTCCATCCTGCGAGAAGATGGGCGACGAGTGATTCCCGCGCGTGTCCGTCAGGCGTCGCACGTTCAGGTTGCGACGATCGATGAGAAAGAGATCGCCGCGATAGCTGACGACACGCGAGCGGCCGTCGGGCGAGATGTCGCCCGATGCGGTGAACACGCCGAGCGAGTCCGCTGCGGTGTCGTCGAGTCGCTCGGGTGTGCCGCCGTCGGCCCGCACGCGGTAGAGGGCCGTGGACTCGTGCCATGCCATGCCGCCGGGCTTCCACCGGAAGTAGATCCAGCGGCCGTCATCCGTCCAGCTGACGCCCGACGGTGGCTCGCCCACGTGCTCGGGGCCGCGCATGATGTTGGCGACCGACAGGTCGAAGGACTGTGCTGCCGTTGGCGAGACGATCATTACCTGCAGCAGGAGCGATACGCACCAGCGCTTCATCACCATACCTCCAGCGGATTGCGAACGAGACGCTTCGTGGCGTCTGGATCAACGTAGTCGGTCACCGGCGGCCGGTCAGGCGCGAGCGAGACGTCGGTTCGACCTGGCGACCGGTCGGTCGCCGAACGAGATGTCGGTTCGCGCCGGCGACCGGTTCAGTCGCCGAACGAGATGCCGGTCGCCTTGGCGGTCTGGACCGCGTCCGATTCCGGGTCGACCGTCTTGATGCTCGCGACGGCTTCCTTCAGGGGGACTGCTGTGATGGCGTCATTGACCATGGCGACCATCGTCCCGAACCGGCCTTCCTGCACCAGGCGGACGGCTGCCGCGCCGAACCGGAGCGCGATGAAACGATCGAATGCGACGGGTGTGCCGCCGCGCTGCAGGTGGCCGAGCACCAGGGAACGCGTCTCGTAGCCGGAGCATACCGCGATGTCGGCCGCGAGCTGTTCGGCAATGCCGCCATAGCGGGCCGCGGTGCCGGCGCCGGCCGGCGCGATGAACGAAGCGGCGCCGCCGCGCGGAGCGGCGCCTTCGGCCGCGACCACGATCGCGAAACGGCGTCCGATGTCGTAGCGCTGCCTGATCTTCTCACAGACTTTCTCGAGGTCGTAGGGGATCTCGGGTATCAGGATGACGTCGGCCGTGGCGGCGATGCCGGATCGTAGCGCAATCCAGCCGGTACTCCGCCCCATGACCTCGACGACGAACACGCGCTCATGGCTCTCGGCCGTGGAGTGCAGCTTGTCCAGCGCCTCCGTCGCGGTCTGGACAGCGGTGTGAAACCCGAACGTGAGCGACGTGGCGGCGAGGTCGTTGTCGATGGTCTTCGGCACGCCGATCACCGGCAGGCCCTTCTCCGCCAGGCGCTGCGCGATCATCAGCGAACCGTCGCCCCCGATCGTGATCAGCGCGTCGAACCCGTGTCGGTCGAATCCCTCCAGGATCTCGTCCGACCGGTCGACGGTACCGCCGTCCGGAAGTGGCCAGTCGAACGGATTCCCCCGGTTCGTAGTGCCGAGGATGGTTCCGCCGAGGTGGGTGATGCCGCGCACCGTGTCCGCGTCCATCGGAATCACACCGCCCTCGCCAAGCAGGCCGCCGAATCCTTTCCGGATCCCGAACACCTCCCAGCCGTTCCGGATCCCCGACAGGACGACGGCACGGATGGTTGCATTGAGGCCGGGCGAGTCCCCGCCGCCCGTGTTCACGGCAATACGTCGAATGTCGCTCTCCATGATCCGCTGTACACCTGGTTCGGACGCGGCATGCCGCGCCACCGGAAGCTGCGATTTCCTGCCCGGCCGTGAAGCGCGGGAGGGTGCAAGGATCAGGTTCCGGGGGTGCCGTGTCAACGCCCCGCGCGGCGTCGGCCTTTATCCGGTGGCGTGGAGTCGGTACATTGCGGAAAGCGCCGGAACCGGCGCGCGACTGCAGCAGGGTTGAGACATGCCTACCGAAAAGGACGTCCGACGGGCTTTGCGCAAGGTGAAGGATCCGGAGCTGAACCTGGACCTCGTCGTGCTCGGCCTCGTCTATGACATTGACGTACAGGACACCCACGTGAAGGCGACGGTGTCCCTCACATCGCCGTTCTGCCCGGTGGCCGGCCAGATCCTCGACGAGGCAAAGGCCGCGATCGAGGGAGTGGAAGGCGTGGAGAGCGCGGAAGTCGAGCTGACGTTCCAGCCGCCGTGGACGCCCGAACGGATCGATCCTCTGATCCGCGCGAGCCTGGGTATCTGACGCTACAGAACCCGATAAAGGAGCGAATGGGAGCCGAGCTGTCGCGGGCGGAGGTCAGCGGTGCGACCCTGACGTGGAGGGAAGCGGGCGCGGGGAATGACGTGCTCGTGCTCATCCACGGGTTTCCATTCAGCTCGGCCGTATGGCGCCCTCAACTGGATGCGCCGCCGCCCGGCTGGCGGGTAATCGCGCCCGACCTGCGCGGCTTCGGCGGCAGCGGGCCGGTGACCGGCAACCGTGTGCCGATGGATCTCCTGGCACAGGATGTCGCAGCGCTGCTCGCGCATCTCGGCGTGGCCAGTGCCGTGTTCTGTGGTCACTCGATGGGCGGCTACGTCACGTTCGCCGTCATGCGCCGTGCCCCGCGGCAGGTGCGGGGGCTGGTGCTGGCGGACACGCGGGCGAGTCCCGATTCCGCGGAGGCACGCGAGGGCCGCGTCAAGAACGCCAGACACGTGCACGCGAACGGCACCGCGGCGTTGATCAACGCGCTCGTACCGCGTCTGCTCTCCGCGAGCACGCGCGAGAAACTGCCGCACGTGGAGCAGGAGCTGCGGGAAGTCATGAGCACGGCCCCCGCCCCCGCCGTCGTCGCCGCACTGCTCGGCATGGCGGAGCGTCCCGATTCCACGCCGCAGCTGCGATCGATCAACGTGCCGACACAACTGATCGTCGGCGCCATGGACGCGATCACTCCGCCTGGTGACGCACGACTTCTCGCACGCGCCATCCCCGGCGCGCAGATCGAGATCATCGACAACGCCGGGCATCTGCCGTCGCTGGAGCAGCCCGCAGCGTTCAACCGCGTGCTCGGCGCATTCCTCGAGCGGGTAGCGCAGACGCCGCTCATCCGGTAGTGGCGGGAATTTCGTGAATCCGACCTCCCCGTGCGGACACGAGATTCCTGAACTTCAGCACTAGCTCATCAGGTCGAGCTGATCCTCACTGTCCGAGTCATCGCCGTTTGCATGACCTTCTGATTGTGCGCCGTCATCTGATGTGGAGCGGCGCCCGCCGGCCGTGTCTGCGCCTTCACGCGCGACCCGTGAGACCTCGACTACGCGGTCGCCCGCGCCGACGCTGATGACGCGCTTGCCCTGCGTCGCCCGCCCCTGTACCGGGACTTCGCCGCCAGCGACGCGGAACGCCGCGCCCGCCGCAGTGATCACCATGAGCTCATCGCCGTCGAGCAGCTCCTTAGCGGCGATCAACGGGCCGGTCTTGCTGCTGACATCCAGCGTGATCGTGCCGAGCCCGCCGCGCTTCTGCGCGGGGTACTCCGACATCGGCGTGCGCTTGGCGTAGCCGTTCTCGGTGACGGTGCAGAGTGTCGCTTCGCGGCGGATTACTGCCATGCCCACCACGCCGTCATCCTTCCTCAGCTGGATGCCCTTGACGCCCTGGGACACGCGACCCATCGATGGAACGTCGTTCTCGGCAAACCGGATCGCACGGCCCTGCCCCGTCACGAGCACGATGTCGTTCGCGCCCTCAGATACCTGCACATCCAGCAGACGGTCGCCTTCCTGCACCTTTATCGCGGCGATTCCGCCGCTGCGGATGTTCGAGTACTGGTCGAGCGTGGTACGCTTCACGATGCCGCCGCTCGTGAGGAACAGCAGCAGCCGATCCTCCGAGAACTCCTGGACCGGGATGAGGGCGGCAACGCGGTCGCCGCGCTGAATGGTCATGAGCTGCGCGAGCGCACGCCCGCGGCTGCTCGGTCCGGCCTCCGGCACGTCGGCGACGGCGAGCGCGTGCGCCTGTCCGCTCTGCGTGAAGAACACCAGCGTGTCCTGCGTGCCGGCGACGAACACGTGCTCGAGGAAGTCCTCCTCGTGCCGGTCCATGCCGGCGACAGCACGGCCGCGCGACACACGGCGGCGGTAGAGGTCGAGCGGCACGCGCTTGATGTAGGACTCGTGACTGAGCGTGATCACCACCTGCTCTTCGGCGACCAGGTCCTCGACCTCGTACTCGGCCACGTTCTCGATGATCTGCGTGCGACGCGCATCGGCAAAACGGCCGACGACATCGTCCAGCTCCTCGATCAGGACCTCCAGCTGTCGCGCCTCGCTCGCGAGGATCTCCTCGAGCCGCCGGATGAGTTTCTTCAGCTCGCTCAGCTGCTTCTTCAGGTCGTCGGTCTCGAGCGCGGTGAGCCGGCCGAGGCGCATGGCGAGGATCGCGCGCGCCTGCTCTTCCGAGAGGTCGAACGAGTTGCACAGCGCGCGCGCCGCCTCGTCCTGGTCGGTTGAGGCGCGAATGATGGCGATCACCTCATCGATATACTCGAGCGCGATGAGCAGGCCCTGGATGATGTGCGCCTCCGCCCGCGCCTTCTCCAGGTCGTGTCGCGCCCGGCGCTGGATCACTTCGACGCGATGGTCGCGGAACCGCTCGAGCATCTCCTTCAGCGAGAGCTCGCGCGGCACGCCATGATCGAGCGCGAGCATGATCGCGCCGAACGTCGCCTGCAGGTATGTCTGCTTGTAGAGGATCGCCAGGATGGGCTTCGTCTTCGCGCCGCGCTTAAGCTCGATCACGATGCGCATGCCATCGCGGTCCGACTCGTCGCGCAGATCCGCGATGTCATCCACCTTGCCCCCGCGCGCGACGCTGGCGATCTGCTCGATCACCTTCGCCTTCGACACGCCGTAGGGCAGCGCCGTAACGACCAGCTGCTCGCGACCGCCGCGCCGCGTCTCCTTCTGCACCGCAGCGCGCATCACGATGCGGCCGCGTCCCTTCGTGTAGGCGTCACGGATGCCGTCGGAGCCGAGGATGAACGCGCCGGTCGGGAAGTCCGGACCCGGCATGTGCTCCATCAGCTCTTCGACGGTGACGTCGGGATCGGCGACCAGCGCCTTCAGCGCGCCCGCGACCTCCTCCAGGTTGTGCGGCGGGATATTCGTCGCCATGCCGACGGCGATGCCGCTCGAGCCGTTGACCAGCAGGTTCGGGAACCGCGCCGGCAGCACGGTGGGCTCCTTGAGGCGATCGTCGAAGTTCGGCGCGAAATCGACCGTGTCGCGATCGATGTCCGCGAGCAGGTCCATCGCAATCGCCGCGAGCCGCGCCTCCGTGTATCGGTAGGCCGCCGCGTTGTCGCCATCGATCGAGCCGAAGTTGCCCTGGCCATCAACGAGCGGGTAACGCAGCGAGAAGTCCTGGACCATCCGGACCATGGCCTCGTAGACTGCCATGTCGCCATGCGGGTGGTACTTGCCCAGCACGTCGCCGACCACCGTCGCGCTCTTCTTGTACGGCCGTCCGGCGGAGAGGCCGGCCTCGTTCATCGCGTGCAGAATCCGGCGGTGCACCGGCTTCAGGCCGTCGCGCACGTCCGGCAGCGCGCGCTGCACGATCACGCTCATCGAATAATCGAGGAACGAGGACCGCATCTCCTCCTCGATCAGGCGCGGGAGCACCCGCTCCCGTCTGGTCGGCATGGCTGCCATTGCTGGTCGGTCTCCCTTCGTACGGATCTGCTGCTATCTGGGGCGCGGTAAGGTTCGGTTTTGGTTCGGGGTTATGCAAGGGGTGAACAAAACGGGAGCGGGAGCGGGAGCGTGTTCGTGTGGGGGATCGGGAACGGCAACGGCAACCTGGCGGTTCACGATGCGCTGACGCGGCGTTACCGTGTTCGCAGCCGGACGCAGCGTTACCAGTCTTTGGAGGGCGCGGCACTAGCAGTCTTACCAGTCATCGAGGATCTCCTCGAACTCCGCGGCCATGGACGGATGGCCGTGTGCGGTGGCGGCGGCGATGCCGCGCGCGTATGCCGTGCGTGCCTCATCATCACGGCCGAGCTGCCGGAGTGCGTGGCCGAGACGGCCCCACGCGTTGCCCTCGTCCTCGGTCAGCTCGAGATAGCGTGTGAGCTGAGCGGCGGCGTCCTCCCAGCGGCCGAGCTTCTCCAGCTCCATGGCGAGGCCGAAGCGGGCGCGCGGGTCGTCCGGGCTGCGGTCGATCATCTTCTGAAGGGCGGCGATCCGGTCATTCGGCATGTTCGTGTCTCCAGTCCACGTGGAGCCGGTCGGCCAGCTCCATCGCATCGAAGGGGGCGTGCACCTTGGCATCGTTGTCGAAGAATACGTACGCATCCCGGCCGCTCGCATGCGGCGCTTTGCGTGAGCCGGCGCGCAGCGCATCGCGCGGCTCGCGGCCGCTGGTCCATGAGCGGAGCTTGCGTGCCCACCGGTCCAGCGACTGAGCGTCGTAGCCGCTGGCATACAGCTCCTCCGCGCCGTGCAGCCGCAGGTAGACGAAGTCGCTCGTGACGTCCTCGGCGTACGGCCATTCGGCGGCCGCATCGGAGAACACGAGCGCCATATGGTGCTGCCGCAGGAGGTCCAGGAAATCGTCGCACATGAACGACTCGTGGCGCACCTCGAACGCGTGCCGGACACGACGATCGGTCTCCGTATGGTACGAAGCGCGGCCGTCGAGCCGCCCGTCGTGGTGACGCGCCAGCTTCGATGCGGACCGTTCGCTCTGCGGGAGCATCGCAATGAACGGCTCGAAGCGCGCGCGGTCGTAACGCATACGGTCGGAGAACTGCCAGAGCAGCGGTCCGAGCTTCTCCTCGAGGCGCAGCACGCCCGACGCGAAGAAATTCGCGAGCGGAGCGCGAGGATCGCGCAGCTGCTTCATGTGGGTGATGAACCGGCTGCCCTTGACCGCAAACCGGAACCCGTCCGGCGTCACGTCGCGCCACGTCGCGAAGTTCTCAGGCCGCTGAAGCCGGTAGAACGTGCCGTTGATCTCGATGGCGTTGAACTGGAGTGAAGCGAACGGCAGCTCCTGGCGCGGAGGCAATCCTTCCGGATAGAAGAGGCGGCGCCACCCCGCGTAGGTCCAGCCGGAAATGCCGATGAAGGTTTTTGCCATTGCACTGTGAAACTAACCGGGATCGGGAGCGGGTGCGTGTCCGGTTATCGTGTGCGGGAACGGATTCCATGGCGAGGCGTGGGCCGTTCCCGTTCCCGCACACGAACACGATCCCGCTCCCGAATTCGTTCAACCGGTGTATTTGCGCCCGGCTCCCGCCATCATACTCAGCACGATTCCGACCAGCACGACGGTGAACGCGCCGATCACGTTGTGCCACAGGAAGGAGATGGACGGCGCGCCGATCGATACCGCGGCGACCGCCCCCATGCCGACCAGGAGGCCGACGAAGGCGGGCCAGCCGCGGGCGAACGGGATCATGGCGAGCATGAAGGCGCCGAGGATCAGGCCGTAGAAGAACGAGCCGAAGCGGTTGACAACCTCAATGAGCGAGCCCAGGGTCGCGGCGTAGGTGGCGACGACGCAGGCGACCAGGCCCCAGAAGGCCGTGGCGAACTTCGAGACGATCAGGAAATGGGCGTCGGTCGCTTCCGGCCGGATCCAGCGGCGATAGAAATCGATGATCGTGACTGTCGACAGGGAGTTCAATTCGGACGATATGCTCGACATCGCGGCCGCCATGATGGCGGCGATGAACAGTCCCGCGAGGCCGATCGGGAGATAGTTGAGGACGAAATGCGGCACGATATAGTTCACGTCCCGCGATGACTCGCCCGTCACGCGTCCGGCCAGGTCTAGCGCCTCGGTACGCACTGCGTTCGCTGCATCTTCGCTCGCGCGGAACCGGTCGGCCGCCGCCGCTCCTGCGGCGCCTTCCGCTGCCGCGAGATCGCGGGCGGCCGCTTCCCGCTCGCCCCACGCTTGATTGAAACGCGACTCGAGCGCGCCGTATTCCGCCCCGGCCTCCGCGCGCACCGCGGATTGGTGTGCGGGATTGAACAGGAGCGGCGGGGCCTGGAACAGGTAGAACACGAAGATGAGCACGCCGATCATCAGGACGAGGGCCTGGAGCGGGATCTTCCAGTATGCGCTCATGAGGAGCGACGTGCGCGCCTCGGGGACGGAGCGGGCTGTCAGGTAGCGCTGCACCTGGCTCTGGTCGGTGCCGAAGTACGACAGCATCAGGAAGAATCCGCCGATGATGCCGGACCAGAACGTGTAGGTCTCCGTGAGGTTGAACGAGAAGTCGAACGTGCGCAGGCGCCCGGTCGCGCCCGCAATGCTCAGCGCCTCGCCGGGCGGCACCGGGAGCTGCACCAGCAGCACGATTACGATCGCGAGCAGCGAAAAAACGATGAGCACCATCTGCTTGACATCCGCCCACGTCACGGCCTGCACGCCGCCGATCATCGTATAGAGCACAGTCGGGATGCCGATCAGTGCGACCGCATACGGCAGGCTCCAGCCGAACACGGCCGAGAACACCACGGCCGGTGCGGCGATGATGACGCCGCATGACGCACCGCGCGAGCACAGGAACAGAAAGCTGACGAGCGACCGCGTCGCCGGATTGAAACGTCGCTCCAGATACTCGTACGCGGTGAAGACGCGCGCGCCGTGCAGGAACGGCACGATAGTCACGCCGAGTACCACCATCGCGATCGGCAGCCCGAAATAGAACTGGATGAAGCGCATTCCGTCCGTCGCACCCTGACCGGTCGTGCCGATCATGGTGACGGCGGAGAGCTGTGTAGCCATCACGGACAGGCCGACGGCCCACCACGGCAGGCTGCGATTCGCGAGGAAGTACCCCTCCAGCTCCTTCGTGCCTTTTGACCGACGGATGCCGTCCACGACCACGTAGGTCAGGTACGCGCCGACGATGATCCAGTTGATGGGATGCATGTCAGCCGCTGTAGCGGGACTGGAGGAGCCAGAGGAGCAGGACCGTTATGACCTGCACGAGCAGGACGCGCACGAGCGTGCGGCGGAACCGGCGGCGGGCCTCGGCTGGCGTGGGCTCGGGAGTCATGGGCGCAAGGTACAGGACCGGCGGGGTTTCGCAAACCGCGCGTCGCCCGCTCTCCTCAGGCGAGGTATCTGGAAACGGCCGTGGCGATGACACGGGCGCAGCGGGCGACGGATTCCAGGTCCACCCACTCGACGGCCGCGTGTGCCCCGGCGCCGGTCGGGCCGTAGTCCACGGTTTCCGCCCCAGCGTCGGCGAACACTGCGGCGTCCATCCAGTAGGCGACACCGGCGATCTCCGGCTCGGTGCCGGTGTCGGCAGTGATGGCATCATGGAGCGCCCGAGCGATCGGTGTGTCCGGCGGACACTCCAGCGGCGATCGGCTGAGTACCTCGCGCACCTCCGCCTCCTCGTCCGCACCGGCAATGATGCCGCGCAATTCGTCCAGCACGGCCGCCGGCGTCTCGCCCGGCAGTGTGCGCCGCTCGACACGGAGCGTGCAGCGCGGCGCATACGTGGACCAGCCGTCTCCGCCCTCCACCATGGCGCAGTGCATGGATGCGGGCCCGAGGAGCGGATGCGTGCGCTCACGGAGGACGGAGCGATCGAACTCGTCGAGCGCGGCAATGATGCGCCCCATCCGTGCGATGGCACTCACGCCGTCCTCCCAGCGACTGCCGTGCGCGGGCGTGCCCGCCGTCTCGATCTCCGCCCAGACGAACCCCTTGTGTGCCAGGATGAGACGTCCTTCGCTCGGCTCCGTGACAATGCAGGCATCAGAGCGGTACCGCTTCACGAAGTCCTGTGCGCCGATGCTCGCGAACTCCTCATCGCAGACGAGCGCGGCCAGCACCGTGCCCCTGGGTGGATCCTGCGCCAGCTCCCTGAGCGCGATCATGACCGCAGCGACGGCACCCTTCATGTCGTATGTGCCGCGACCGTACATGCGGCCGCCCTCGACACGCGGCTCGAGACCCGGCGCCGTCATGCCTTCGATCGAGACCGTATCGAGATGGGCACACAGGCTGAGCGTCGCACCCGCGCCTCCACGCACCCGCGCCACCGCGTTGCACCGCCCGGGCCGCACCGCATCGATCCAGGCTTCGACGCCATTGCGCTCGAACCACTGCACACAGAACTCCGCGATCGTGCGCTCACCCGAGGCGCCCGACACGAGGTCGGGGTTCTGCGAGTCGATGCGCACGAGCTCGGAGAGGAGAGTGGTGAGGTCCGGGGATGGGGTCATTGGCGGGGGCTGAGTTGTTGGGGCTGATCCGGGTGCGCGGCTGCGCAATGCTCTCATTTATTCACCACAGAGCACGCAGAGCACACGGAGGGCTTGCCGGCGCTGCGGAAGCATTCCGGTGGAATCGACGTGCGTTTTCAATTGTTCAACAACAACAAAAAGTTGTGCGACGACGGAGGTCGTGCGCAAACCTCTGTGTGCTCTGTGTGCTCTGTGTGCTCTGTGTGCTCTGTGTGCTCTGTGGTGAACAAGGGAACCCGGCTCCGCCGCGACTCTGGAAACTCACCGCGCACCCTCCCAACCTCTCGTTCACGCGCTCTGCAGCTGCCGGATCGATCTCCCCGGCTCCCACTCTACGATGCAGCCGGCGACGGCCGACGCGGCGACTGTATATGGCGACGCGAGATACAGCTGACCCGGTCCGCTCCGACCGGGGAAGTTGCGGTTCTGCGAGCTGATCGTGACCTCGTCCTTCGTCTTCGATGTGCCGGGGCCGGCGGCGATGCATGCGCCGCAGCCGGGCTCGATGAACTCCGCGCCCATCTCCTCGAACAACTTCAGGTAGCCGCGCTCGTCACAGTACTGCCGGACCTCCTGCGACCCGCACTGGATGAACAGCTTGACGTCCGGATGCACACGCATGCCCTCGTCATACGCGGACCGAAGCACGGCGGCGTACATGTCCATGTCCTCCTTCTTGCCGGCCGTGCACGAGCCGGCATACGCGACGTCGAGGCGGATCGCATCACCGCTCAGCTCATCGATGTACAGGCCGTTGCCGGGGTCACCGGGGAGTGCGACCATCGGACGGACCGTGGACGCATCGATCTCGATCACCTTCACGTACTCGGCGTCGTCGTCGGAGCACAGTCCTGCACACAGCTGCTCGGCGCGCGCGCGGTCCACGCCGCGCTCGGTGACGAGATACTCGACGGCCTTCGCGTCCGGTGCCACGATGCCGGTGAACGCGCCGACTTCGGCGGCCATGTTCGTCATCGTGGCGCGCTCGTCGATGCTCAGCGCCTCGACCGCCTCACCCGCGTACTCGATGATCTGACCGATCGCGTGACCATCCTTGATGTACGGATGCCGCAGGATCTCGAGCATGAAATCCTTCGCGGTCACGTTTGCCGGCTTCCTGCCGCGGATGACGACCTTGAACGATGGCGGCACGCTCACGCGCACATCCTTCGTGATCCACGAGTTGAAGATGGCCGTGGTGCCGATGCCGAACGCGATGCAGCCGATCGCGCCGGAGTGCGGCGTATGCGAGTCCGTGCCGACGATCACCTGGCCGGGCTCGGCGTACTCCTCGAGCATCTTCGAGTGGCAGATCGCCTCCGAGCCCAGGCGGATGCCGAGTCGCTCGCCGTAATAGATCACGCCCTGCTTCTTCGCGAACTCCTCCTGCTTGTCCTTGAGCTGGCGCGCGACATCGAGCAGGCCGAGCTGCACACGCTCCTGCGGCATCACCTCGTGCAGGTAGGTGAGGTGGTCGCGGAACATCAGGATCGTCGACGGGTCGTTCACCTTCGCGTCAGGCCCGAGCTTGTGCTCGAAGAAGATCGCGGCCATCGGCGAGACGTACTCGTGCGAGAAGCGCCAGTCGGTTCGGACAAAGCCGCTGTTGCCCGGCTGTACCGCAGGCACGCCGCATCGGTCGTGCGCGGCATCGACCACCCAGCGTGACGCGAAGATCTTCTCGGCGATCGTCATCGGCCGCCTGCGGGTGCTGCCGGTCGCGGCGGCTCCCATGCCGGCGGGCTCATCGTCCTCCGTGTCGGGCGAGCGCTCGTTCGTGGGGCGCGAGGTCGCCGTGGTCTGCGCTGCGGCGTTCTCGAGGCCGTACGTGACGGCGCCCGGGTCCTTCGCGCCGGCGCCGCGCAGGTCCCGCACGGCAGCAGGATCACCCAGATCAGGCTCCATCCCGCCGTGCCGCTCGGTCGCGCCGCCCTCTTCGAGTGACGGCACGGTGACGCGGCCCTGCAGCCGGGCGACGTTGTACTCGAAGAGTCCGCCGTACTCGATGATGTCGCGCGTGATCGGATCGACACCCGTCGTGAACTCCGCCAGCTCGATCTCCTCGCCGCCGCGGATCCGGTCGATCAGTGAGAAATCCGTCGACGTGAGAACACCCAGGTTCTGGCAGTTCTCGTTGTAGATCCGCTCGATGTTCTCCGCGATGACAACGCGAATTCCCGCCATCAGCTCCGCATAGGGCGACTGCTCGCGCGAGCTGCCCTTGCCGCGCCGCTTCCCGCTCACCGAGCAGACGAA
>DATHUY010000133.1 GCA_035461765.1 Longimicrobiales bacterium | reverse complement strand
GCGCTGGGCGACGCTGTGGGGCGCCGATACAGTCATGGACCTGTCGACGGGCCGCGACATTCACGAGACACGGCAGTGGATCATCCGCAACTCGCCCGTACCGATCGGTACCGTCCCGATCTACCAGGCGCTCGAGAAGGTCGACGGCATTGCGGAGGATCTCACGTGGGAAGTCTACCGCGACACGCTCATCGAGCAGGCGGAGCAGGGCGTTGACTACTTCACCGTGCACGCGGGCGTGCTGCTCCGCTACGTCCCGCTTACCGCGCAGCGCGTGACCGGAATCGTGAGCCGCGGCGGCAGCATCATGGCGAAATGGTGTCTCGCCCACCATCAGGAGAGCTTCCTCTACACACACTTCCGCGAGATCTGCGAGATCATGGCCGCGTACGACGTATCGTTCTCGCTGGGCGACGGCCTGCGCCCCGGCTCGATCGCCGACGCGAATGACGAGGCACAGTTCGCCGAGCTGAAGACGCAGGGCGAGCTCACGCGCATCGCGTGGGAATTCGACGTGCAGGTGATGAACGAGGGACCCGGTCACATCCCGATGCACATGATCCGCGAGAACATGGAGAAGCAGCTCGAGTGGTGCGACGAGGCGCCGTTCTACACGCTTGGTCCGCTCACGACCGACATCGCACCAGGCTACGATCACATCACGAGCGCGATCGGCGCAGCGCAGATCGGCTGGTACGGAACTGCCATGTTGTGTTACGTGACGCCGAAGGAGCATCTCGGCCTGCCGAACCGCGACGACGTGAAGCAGGGCGTCATCGCGTATCGCATCGCTGCCCACGCTGCAGACCTGGCCAAGGGCCATCCGCGCGCTCAGGAATGGGACAACGCGATCAGCAAGGCGCGCTTCGAGTTCAGATGGCACGACCAGTTCAACCTCGCGCTCGATCCCGTGACTGCGCTCGCGTACCACGACGAGACGCTGCCGGCGGATGGTGCGAAGGTGGCGCACTTCTGCTCGATGTGTGGACCGCGCTTCTGTTCCATGCGAATTTCGCAGGACATTCGGGATGCGGCGGCGGAAGCCGGGATGCAGGAGAAGGCGCAGGAGTTCCGGGAATCCGGCGGTGAGATCTATGTTCCGGAAGCATCCAGTTCCTGACCCCAGGTTCTGCCGGTGCCGCTTCGGTGTGGCACCGGCGTCCGGGACTGATATCGTGCAATCCTCGACCGGCTCCCTGTTGCCTGCGGACCTCGCTCCAGCCATGCTGTTGCCGCGCCAGTGCGTTCCGTCCCTTGTTTACCTCCTGTTCCAGGATGGCTATCCGTGCGATTGAGATTCGCAGAGATCTTCGCCTGGGCGCTCTTCGCCCTCCTGCTCGCCGGCGGCGAGGGACACGCACAGACCTCCGGTGAAGCGCCGCAGCACCCGCTGGAGCCCCGCGTGGATTCGATCTTCGCGCAGCGTGCCGGCCGCGACAGCCCGGGATGCGCCGTGGCGGTGATGCGCGACGGCGACGTCGTCCTGAAGAAGGCGTACGGAATGGCGAACATCAGCCTGAACGTGCCCATGACGCCGGCAACGTCCACCTGGATCCCGTACTCGGAAACGCGCGAGTTCATCGCGCTCGCAGTCGCCATGCTGGCGCGTGACGGCAGAATCTCGCTGGACGACCCGGTGCAGCGGCACGTACCGGAGGTGCCGCCATACGCCGGTGACGTGCGCGTGCGGCACCTCATCCACCACACCAGCGGGCTGGCTGATTACGGCGTGCTCGCGGGCCCCGGCTGGTTCATTAGCGACCGGATGTCCGAGGACGAGTACTTCCGGATCATTACGCGCTGGGGGAAACTGGGCTTCGAGCCGGGCACCGAAGTGATGTACAGCAACACGGATTATGCGCTGCTGAAGATCCTGGTCGAGCGCGTCACTGGTGGCTCCCTGCACTCGTACCTCGACGAGCAGTTGTTCCGGCGGGCCGGCATGCGGAACACTCGCATGGGTGCCGACCAGGCGGCCGTCTTCCCGGATCACGCGCTCTTCCACGATCCGGCGGACGGCGGTTACCGCATGGTGCTGGGCCGTGTCTCGCCAGTAGGCGGGATCTCGGTGACGACCAGCGTCGATGACCTGGTGCTGTGGGAGCAGGCTCTGCGCGATCGAAGCTTCGGCCTCGATGCGCTGTACGCCGAGCTCCGGGAGGGTGCACCGGACCCCGGGGACGGCTTCGCGTTCGGCATCTATAGCGATGCGCGAAACGGTGTCGAACTGGAAGTGCACCGTGGCGTAGGGGAGTACATGTACCTTGTCCGCGTGCCGGACGCGGAGATCTCCGTCGCGACCATCTGCACCGTATACACAGGCATGTGGGAGTACGGGCCCTCGGTAGCCCTGCTGTTCGCCGCGCCCGATGCCCCTCGGGTCGTGGCGGACGCAGCGCCAGCATCCACTCCACCAACAACTGCAGCGGCATCCGCACCGACTGTGACCGTCTCACCAGTCGAGTTGCAGCGCTACGCGGGCGAATACCGCGCCTCTGGGTATGGCAGACCGTCGCTTCGGCTTGCAGTCGCGGATCAGGGGCTGCAGATCACCACTGCGAACGATGCCAAGTATGACGCACGGCCGATCGGCAATGGCACGTTCGAGGCGATGATATCTCCCACGTTGACCGCCCGACTCATCTTCGCCGACGCCGACTCCAGCGTGACACTGACGGTGATGTACGTGGAAACCGGCGAGACCGAGGCCGTGCTGGAGCGCTGGTCGCCCGTCACGCCGGACGCCGCTGCACTCGAATCCTACCCCGGGGTCTATATCGGCGACGATGTCGAGATCACGTTGTACGTCAGCGTAGCAGATGGTGCCGTTGTAATCGCAGGTCGTGGCCTGGCGGCGACAGCGCTCGATCCAACGCCGCTGCCCGACCATTTCGACATCGAGGATTACGGCGTGGTCTTTCACCGTGACGCTGCCGGCAACGTGACCCATCTGACGCTCGAGGCGACGCGGGTGAAGGGGATGCGGTTGACGCGCTCCTCGCGGTAGATCTGCCATGGTTCGATGTGCGGGTTGATCCATCTGCTCGTCTGCGGCCGGGAGAGTCGGATTTGAAGTCTGAAGGGTCACACCCCCCCTCGCTCCGCGCCGTGGCCGCAACGGCAATGCGCGAGAACGGGTTCGAGCCCGAGTTCGCGCCCGCCGTCATCGCGGAGGTTCGCGCACTCGATGACGATGCGAAAGACCTGAAGCGGCCTGAAACGCTGGATCTGCGGTCACTGCTTTGGGTGTCGATCGACGATCCGCACTCGCGCGATCTCGACCAGGTGCAGTATGTCGAGCGTCTCGTTGATGGCGGCATTGTCGTGCGGCTGGGCATCGCTGATGTCACGTCCCTGGTCCCGGCCGGCTCCGCAGCAGACGAGCACGCGGCCACGAACACTACGTCCGTCTACACGGGCGTCACCGTCTTCCCGATGCTCCCCGAGCGGCTTTCGACCGATCTCACCTCCTTGAATGAAGGCGAGGACCGGCTCGCATTCGTCGTGCAGTTCACCGTCGGTGCGGACGGCAGCCTGGCGGATGAATCGGTGTACCACGCGCTCGTCCACAACTACAGCAAGCTCTCCTACGACGCTGTCGGCCTGTGGCTGGAAGGGCTCGGGCCACCGCCCGATGCAATCGCCGCATCGCCGGATCTAGGCGAGCAGGTTCGCCTTCAGGATGAAGCCGCGCAGCGCCTGCGTGAAGCACGCGCACTGGCCGGTGCGTTGAACTTCGAGAGTGTCGAAGCTTCACCCGTCGTTGCACACGGCAGAGTCATCGACATCGCCGTCAAGCAGCCAGGCCGTGCGCGCGACCTGATCGAGGACTTCATGGTTGCGACGAATCAGTGCGTGGCCAGGTACCTGCACGCTAACGGCTCATCGTCGATACGACGTGTTGTACGCGAGCCGGAACGCTGGAGCCGCATCGTGGCAATCGCTGCCGAGCACGGCGAGACGCTACCGGCCGAACCGGACAACCGCGCGCTGAGCGGATTCCTCGCGGTGCGGCGCGCGGCCGATCCCGAACACTTTGCCGATCTGTCTCTTTCCATCATCAAACTGCTCGGTGCGGGCGCGTACGTCGTCGAGCCGGCCTCCGGCAGCGGCACGGACGCGGGCCATTTCGGCCTCGCCGTTGCCGACTATGTGCATTCGACGGCGCCCAATCGCCGCTTTCCGGACCTGGTCACGCAGCGAATGCTCAGGGCGACGTGGTCACAGGAGCCGGCACCGTATGCCGATGACCTACTCGCCGGGATTGCGGAGCACTGCAACGAGCGCGGCCGTGCTGCACGCAAGGTCGAGCGGGAGGTCCGCAAGGTGGCCGGTGCGTTTCTCATGGCCGAACGTGTGGGCGACAGCTTTACCGCTACCGTAACGGCCGCATCGGACAAGGGCAGCTATGCGCGCGTGCTGAATCCGCCCATTGAGGGACGGATCGTGGAAGGTGCACAGGGCCTCGATGTTGGCGATACCGTTCGGTTGACGCTGCTGCGCGTCGATGCAGAACGTGGCCACATCGACTTCGCGCACGATGCGACGGACACCGATCGGAAGCTCGAGCGCAGCCGCGCCAAGAAGCGCATGGCTGACAGATTGAGGCCGCGCATCGGCGAGACGTTCAACGTCGTCGTAACTGCAGCGGGCGAGCACGGCACGTGGGTCCGCGCCGTGGATGGCAGTGCGGAGGGCCGCGTCGTGCGCGGCTTCAGCGACCTCCGGAAGGGCATGACCGTCGACGCCCGGCTCATCGCGACCGACAGTGTGCACGGCTTCATCGACTTCGAGTACATCGGCGCCGGCCACAGTGCGAAGGTCGCACGCCGGGAACGCAAACGCGCGGCCGCACGCTCGCTTGCGAACCGCATCGGCGACACGTTCGACGCCGTCGTCACAGGCATTAAAAGCAATGCCACGTGGATCGGGGTAACGCCGGGCGATATAAAGGGCAGGCTCGTGCGCGGAACCGCCGGCCTTCACGTCGGCGACGAGATCCGTGTCGTGCTGCTCGTCGCTGACGCGCGCCGCGGTTTCATCGATTTCGCACGCGAGGATGCAGTCGTGCCACTGGACTGAACGACGCGCGCCGTAGTCGAATTCGCGGGTTGCCGGTGGCATCGGATCCGGGAGCGACAGCGGTGTGGATGCAGGTGCGGGCCGCGCACCCGCACCCGAACGGCTGCCGCTCCCTGGGGACTCGACTCCAGTCTACAGACCGTCGCCGCAGACGCGGCCGCGCACGGACAGATCGAGCGTGCCGGCCGGCGGCGCTGTGCTGGTGAACGTGATGAGACCGTGGTTCTGGAGCATGCCGCGTGCATTCGCATATCTGCCCGTGCCGCTGACGATCGTCATGTGATCGTTCACGATGCAGGTCGCCGGATTGTTGTCGCCGGGCGCGCATGACGCCTTGTCCTGTGTCAGGAAGGAACCGAGCCCGTCATCGGCGGTGAAGACGTGGCTGAGCACGATGTGGTGCGCGCCCTGTCCCTTGCTGCCGGAGATCGTCTCGCCGTGGACGAACGATCCCATCAATCCCGCTACGCCGCCGAGCACGACCGGTCCCGGTTTCAGTCCGAAGACGGTCGCGCCGTTGTGCATCCAGAGACCGAGCGCCCCACTCGTCTCGAAGGCAACATTGACGCAGGACTCGGCCGAGCGCGATGCGTCGAGCGCCGCATCATCGAGGACGGCGACGGGTGAGTCCGCAGCCGTGTCACATCCGGCGAGGAGCAGGGCGAACCCGATAGCGGTGGCAGAACGGATCGTGTGTGTACGCATGATGATCTCCTGAGTGGGGTGGTGTTCAGCGGCCGGGGCCGCAAGTGGAACGTCTTTGCTGCTGGTTTCACCTTATCCGAGCGTCGTTGCGATTGCGGGAATCGGGGCGTAGCTTGGAATTGGCACGACCGCCGAGCATCAACTCGAGCAGTTCCGCTCCGTTCCTGAACAAGTGCTTCTCGCCTGTGTCGAGACGCTCCGCTACGCCGGACAATCCGATCTGGCGGGTTTCGCCGGTCCTGTCGACCTCGCCGGAGCCGGTCTCGCCGGAGGTGCCAGTGTCACCGGCGTCGGGCAGCATGCGGCGCACGCGAACCATGAAGTAGTCGTACTCGTAGTCGTCCATCGCGCCGGATCCTGTCGCTCGGGCTGGAGCGGTTTCATGCAATGCCTGTCTCGCCATGACAATGCATCCGGGTGCGCAGCGGGCCGTCAGCCGGTGCGTCAAACGGCGTTGCCTCCTGCACTTCCGGAGTTTCGGCCGTGACGGAATTCCGGCTGCGCACGCTTGGCCGTTTGCTCCTGGAGCGCGGCGACACCGAACTGCTGACGGGCCGACGAAGGGAGCTGGCGCTGCTGACGTACGTCGCCCGGTCGGCGCCCAGGCCGGTACAGCGTGCTTCGCTCGCGGCGCTGTTCTGGGGGGAGCGTCGTGAAGCACGGGCGCGGCAGTCGCTGCGCCAGGCGCTGCTCGAGCTGAGGCGTGTGCTGGGCGACGGCCTGGACGTGTCGGCGGATGAGGTCGCACTGAGGCCGGGCGTCCTGTCGCTGGACCTGGTCGAGGTGGAGGCCGCTCTCGCGGCAGACCGACCGCGGCAGGCGGTCGAGCTGTGTGAAGGCGAGTTCCTGCCGGGCGCGGAGGACATCGGAGGCGAGGTGTGGCGGGCGTGGGTCGACGCGGAACGCGCCGGCCTGCGGCCACGCCTGACTGCTGCCTTCGCGCACCTCACGGCCGCGGCGGAGGCGGCGGGGGAGCGTGGTGAAGCAGAATCGTGGGCGGCCGCGTGGGCGGCGGCTCTGCCCTGGGATGAGCGCGCACATACGCGCTGGGTGGAGACGCTGCGCGCGAACGATCACGCGGCGGAGGCAGCTGCGCAGCACGCGGTGTTCACGGCGCGGCTGCGCGGTGAGCTGGGCATCGCGCCGTCACCGGAATGGCAGCGGCTCGGCGCGGAACTGGAGCGGGAGGGCGCGGAATCGCGGGTGCGCACAACGCCGGGCTCGGCTGCCCTGTTCGCGCCCGAGCTGGTCGGCCGCGGCGCCGAGCTGGCGGAGCTGACGGGTGCATGGCGCGTGGTCCGTAACGGCGGCGCGGCCGTCGTGCTGGTCGAAGGTGCGGAGGGCATCGGCAAGACGAGGCTCTGCGACGAGTTTCTGCGCGGCGTCGAAGCTGCCGGCGAGGCGTTCGTGCTGCGCGTGCGCGGCGAGGATCCCGCTGCAGGGCGGCACGCGTGGACGCATGGACGCCGACTGCTCGCCGGTGTGCAGACCGCACCAGGACTGAGCGGTGCACCGGACGCAGCGCTGGCAGAGGTGGCGCAGCTCGTGCCGTCGCTGCGCGAACGCTATCCCGCACTGCCGCAGCCGCGCGGCGGCGACCGCGAGCTGAGCGCAGCTATCACGCGTGTGATCGCCGACGTCGCGTCGGAGTTACCCATCATCATATTCGTGGACGATGCGACGGGCGTCGATGCGGCCACGCGCGCGTGGCTCGCAGCGTTCGCCCGCGATGTCCCTCTGCACGTGCTCGTGCTGCTCACTGCCGGCACGGACGAGCTGAAACGCGGCGCACATGCGCTGGAGCCGGGCAGCGCAGGTCTTCGTCGCATCCGGCTTCAGCCGCTCGACGTCAGCGCGACGGAGGCGCTGCTCGCGTCGATGCTCGTCCTGCCCGCAGCCGAGCGCCACCAACTCGCCGCGCGCCTGCACGAGGCCACCGAGGGCAACCCCTTTTACACGGCCGAGACGGTCGCAGCGCTCGTCGACGAACGGCTGATCGTGCTGGATGCGGCGGGCACCTGGCGACTCACGCCGGAGTGCGCGCGCAGGCCGCTGCCGCTGGGGGGCAGTGTGCGAACTGCAATCGGCGACCGGATCGCGCGGCTGGCGGAGCCCGGCCGGCGTGTGCTGGCAGCGGCCGCCTCGTTCGACGAGGCCGCCGGGTTCGCTGAGCTCCAGGCGCACACGCAGCTCGCGCCGGACGCGTTGCGCACGACGGTGGACGATCTCATCACCCGGCGCCTGCTGCGGCCCGTTTCCCCCCCGGCGCACGGTGTGCAGTTCACACACGGGCTCATCCGACGCGTCGCACGCGAGCGGCTCGCCGACGCGATCGCACTTCCGCGCGGCGCGTCACGCCCGCGACGCTTCGTGCTCGCGACGGCAGCCGTGCTCGTCATCGCGCTCGTCTTCGCGTTCGTCCTCGATCGTACGGCGGAGGATACGCCGGCCGCGATCGCCGTGATGTACTTCGATAATCTGTCCGCGGATCCGGCCGACACATACCTGGCCGCGGCACTCACGGAGGAGATCGCTGCGCAGCTCGCCAGGCTCGAGCGCCTGCGCGTGAAGAGCCCGCGCGCCACACTGCCCCTTCAGGAACGGGCCGGCAGTGATCCCGCCGTGATTGGCGCAGCGCTCGATGTCGGCTACCTGGTGGACGGCAGCCTGCGCCGCGCAGGCGATCAGGTGCGGATCATTGTGCGACTGACCGGTACGGCCGACGGATTCCAGGTCTGGAACGAGACGTACGATGTGGAGACTATCGACCTCCTGCGCGTGCAGACCGAGATCGCACGCGAAGTCGCAACACGCGTTGCAGGCCGGCTCGCGACCGGCGAGCGCGCCATGCTCGCGCAGCCCCCCACCACGAGCCCGCAGGCGTACGATCACTTTCTACGCGGCAACTACCACCTGGTGCGGCGCACACCGGAGAGCGTTCAGCGCGCAATCAGCGAGTATCGCACCGCGGTTCGGCTCGATCCCGGCTTCGCGGCCGCCCGGGCGCGCGAGGCGTACGGTTACGCGCTGTTTCTGGACTGGGGCTGGACGTATCCGGGCGCAGCCGCGGGGGAGTTGCTCGCGCGCGGCCTGCTCGCAACGGAGCAGGTATTGCAACGTGATCCACAGTCCGCCGACGCGTGGATGACGCGCGCATACCTGCTGGTGATGCGTGACCCGGTGCGCCACGCCGGCGCCATTGATGCGTTCCGTCGTTCAATCGCGCTCGACCCGAACAATGCCGAGGTGCACCACCAGCTCGGTCAAAGCCTGATGGCGTTGGGCCGCTACGACGACGCAGAGGCAGCCTATCACCGTGCGCTCGAGCTGGAGCCGTGGCGAGCCATGACGCTCGTGCCGCTCGGCGCGATCGCGCTGCGGGAGGGTCGTCACGACGATCAGATGCGGTGGGCCGACAGTGCCATCGCCGTCGACCCGGACGTGCCGTATGCGTACTCCTCGCGGGCCCTCGTACGACTCCAGCACGGCGATGCCTCCGGCGCCCGGCGCGATGCCGAGACCGCGCTCGACCTGGACGATACCTACCGGCTCCCCGGCCTTGCCGTTCGCGCCGCCGCCCTGGCCGCTCTCGGCGATACCACTGCCGCCCGCCGCGACCTGGCCGCTTCCCTCCACGCGCTCGCCGACCCCGCTCAACCGTCATCGACCGAGCTGTTCTTCCTCGGCATCGCCCTGCTGGCGCTCGACGAGGATCAGACGCTGCTCGACCTCCTCGAACGCACCCGCCCGCGCAGCGCGTGGGTCTGGTTCTATCTCCAGGATCCGGCGTACGACCGGATACGCGAACATCTCCGGATACGCCAGGTACTGGACGAAGTGAAGCCCTTGTAGTGGGAAACAGAACCCGTCACCTCGAGTTCTGCGCACTCTCGAGGCTACAGCAGATGTGACGCCCGCACTGTCGACAGCGTGCCCTGTCATGAGCCTTGGCGACCTGCGCCCGCTGCCGAGGAAAGCAGGGGACTCGAGCAGCGAAGGGACGTAGCTGCTATTATTGCCTGGTGATGGGTGCTGCGCGCCGTCGGACGGTTCGCTGGACAATCAGAACGGAGGGATGGACGTGACGATCAAACAATCGATTTCGACCGCATTCGTCGTGCTCGCTCTCCTCGCGGGCGCCGACCGAGCGAGGGCACAGGAGCAGCCTGCGACGCCGCCTGAGCGTCTTACGTTGGAGGAGGCGAAGACGGCGATGGACGCCGGCGAAGCGGAAGCCCGTAGCAATGGCTGGAACCTCGTCTTCGTCATCAGCGACGCGGAAGGGACGCCGATATACATCCGGCGAATGGATGGCGTGCCGAAGCGGAACTACGAGATTGCGTTGAACAAGATCAGTACGAGCATTGAATCCGGGATGCACACCGCAGACTACGCGGCTGCCGTGCGTGAGGGCCGGATACCCGCCATCGAAGGGGCCCTGACTTACGAGGGCGGCCTCCTGCTCCGTCGCGATGGCAGGGTTGTCGGTGCGTTCAGCGCCAGTGGCGCGCGGGGATCAGAGGATGCGCAGGCTGTGCGCGCGGGTATGGCCGCGATCGGCATCAACCCCTGATCCTTCTCTCGTAGCTTCGGCGGATCAGAATCGATCCTGTCCGCCTCCCCCGCCGAAGCGCGTGTTGACGATGTTGTTGTAGATCGAGCCGAAACGATACCGCAGCCCGAAGTTGAGCCGGCCCCGGTAGTTGGTCTCGAGTTGACGGCGGCGCAGGAGGATCTCCTCCAGATCGGCATCGCCTTTGGCGAGGTTGAGCTGGTTGTGAATGACCGCTACTTCGCCGCCGACCTCGATCGACAGCCCCTGCGTGACGCGCACCTCGACGCTGCCCCCGCTCTGGAGACTGTAGCGTTTGAGGTCGTGCAGGTACTGCGAGGCGTTGACGCCGACGTCGATCTCGCCCCACGGCTGCGTTACCTCGTAGCCCGCGCTCAGCGTATGCTCCGGCAGCAGCTGCTCTGTCTCGTTGTAGATCGTCGTGTCGCGATAGGTGGTGTGGGAGCCGCCTACGCGGTAAGCGATCGTCAGCTGGCGCCGGGTAGCTTCACGGTACGGGTACACGCTGTATTCGACGGCCGGCATGAGCCGGTACCGCATGTCCACGTTGTCGAACGTCGACGTGAATACGTCCCCGAACGCTCCGATCGACCAGTGCGGCGAGATGCTCCGGACCACGTAGCTCGTGAAGCCGTTGCGACGCGACGTGCTCGTGATGGTCGCGCTATCGCGCTCGAAGCGGTCGTAGTTGTAGTTGAAGAACGGTCGGAGCTGAATCTTCCAGTCCTCCGTGACGCGGTCGACGTACACGCCATAGCGTGTGTCGAAGGACTTCTGCCGGGCCTCGAAGTCGGCGCTGCCGTCCGCGTAGATCTGGAAGGTCCAGTTATTCCAGCGATCGTCCCGCGGCTCCGCCTGCCCGGTCTCCGACCCCTCCACGGGGTCCACTCCGATGGTCAGGCGCGCCCCAATGGGCGTCTGCAGCAGGTACGGGACGAGCGTCGCCTGGAGCGTGCGGAGGAACCCATCGCGCACTTCCGCTTCCGTGGCGCCCGCATCGGTCGTGTAGACCGTGGAGTAGTCCATCCCCAGGAAAAAGCCCCGGCCGATGAGGTCGAAGGTACGGGCCTCGCCGCCCGCGCCGGTGTTCTGCCGGGTCACGAGGACGTGGACGTGGGCCACCTCGCGGTCGCGCACGTAGTCGACGTACGTCATTTCCTGTCGGATGAATGTCTCGTCGCAGAAGCCACAGTCGAGGAAGATGGCCAGCCGTTCGGGCCTGTCGATGGCGTCGACGTCCTGCGACGCGGCCGGCTGGGCAGTCCACACGAGGACTGCCAGACAGGCGGCCAACGAAGCGCGGCGTCGCGGCAGCAGGGGAGGCCTCTTCGACAGCGTGATAATGAGCATTTCCGCAGCACGCCGGATGGGGATGTCGACTGATTTCATAATCGTACCGGCTTTGCAAAGTGCCGGCCATAGTGGCGGGGCGGACCGGAGACGGGACTGCCTGGGTTCCAGCAGCCATGCAGCTACCTTGCCCGACGCGAATGCCGCGTCGCATTGTTCCGGTCGTGACTCCGACGATCCTACTTGTGTTCGGGATACTCGCCGCGGCGCTGCTGCTGTTCGCGAGCGGCGCGATGCGCATGGACGTTGTCGCGCTGCTCGTGCTCGGCGCACTGGCGCTCACGGGACTCGTGTCCACGCAGCAGGCGCTCGCCGGATTCAGCAGTCCTGCCGTCGTCACGGTCTGGGCGATGTTCATCCTGTCGGCTGCACTCACGCGTACTGGAATCGCGAACCGTTTGAGCCGGCCTATCCGCCGGTTCGCCCAGGCCGGCGAGCTTCAACTGATCGTAGCCCTGATGGTGGCATCGGGGCTGTTGTCGGCGCTCATCAACACGGTGACGGTCGCAGCGATCATGCTGCCGGTCACGATGGACATCGCACGACGCACGCGTCGTCCGCCCTCGCGCCTGTTGCTGCCGATGTCGCTCGGCTGTCTGCTGGGCGGTCCGTTCACAGCAATATCGACAGCACCGAACATCCTCGTCACCGACGCACTGCGAAACGCGGGGCTGGAGCCGTTCACTCTATTCGAATTCACGCCGATCACGGCAGCGATCCTCACGTCCGGCATCGTGTTCATGGTATTCGGCGGCCGGCGCCTGCTGCCCGATCGTAATTCGTCAGGCCAGGCCCGCGGCAGCGCGCTGTCGAGCTCGTACGCGCTTCAGGAGCATCTCTTCACTGCGCGCGTCGAGCCGGGCTCCGCGCTCGTCAACCTGACGCTCGCGGAGAGCCGCCTCGGCTCCGCGCTGCACCTGACGGTACTTGGCATCCGCCGGCGTGATCGTGTCGAGCGCGCACCGGCCCCCGACGAGAAGCTCCAGGCCGGCGACGTGCTGATCCTGCATGGACTGCCCGACCACCTGCGCGCGCTGCATGGCCGCGAGCACCTTGTCGTCGCGCCGTTCGATCAGGCCACGCAGGAGCTGGCCCGTCGCCTGGCCGTCGCGGAGGCGCGCGTGCCCGCGGACTCCCCGCTCGCTGGCGCAGCCTTGTCCGAAAGCGGTCTTCGTCGCGAACACCGCGTGCATGTCAGAGCGGCACAGCGGCAGGACGGCACCCGGCAGCACGACCTGCGACGGCTTCGCCTCCAGGCTGGTGACACGCTGCTGCTCCAGGGCGAGCGTGAGCGACTGCTGGCGCTCGAGGAGAGTGGCCTCGTCGAGAATCTGGAGTTCGTGCGATGGCAGGAGGCGGCCGCGGGCTACGGCATCGAGTCGGAGCTGCTGCCGGTCCGCGTTCCGGCCGGTTCAGTGCTCGCCGGCCGCACACTCGCCGAGAGCAGGCTCGGCAACGCGTTCGGCCTGACCGCCGTCGGCGCCGTGCGCGGCGACACGCTGCTCGTGATGCCGGATCCCGCGGAGCGCGTCGAGGCGGACGACCTCTGGCTGCTGCACGGCTCGCGCGCCGACCTCGAAGTCATGGCCGCGCTCCCGAATCTCGAGATCCTGGCCCAGACGCCCGCGCAGGTGGAGGAGCTCGAGTCGCTGAACATGACGATCACCGAGGTCGTGCTTTCGCCGCGCACGACGATCTCGGGCCGTTCGCTCGGCCATCTCCACTTCCGTGACCGTTACGGCCTCACGGTCCTCGCCATCTGGCGCGAGGGGAAGCCATACCGCTCGGAGCTGCGGGACCTGGAGCTGCGCTTCGGGGATGCACTGCTCGTCTACGGTCCGCGCGGCCGCATCGAGGCGATCGCGGCCGACCCCGACTTTCTCGTTCTCGACGAGAGCGCCACGCGCGCTCCGCGGCCCGAGAAGGAGCCCGTAGCGGCCGCGATCATGGCTGCCGTGCTCATCGTTGCCATGTTTGGCTGGGTGCCCATCACCATCGCGGCGGTGCTCGGGTCCGTCGCCATGGTGCTCGGGCGCTGCATCTCAATGGACGAAGCGTACCGCGCCATCGACTGGCAGGCCGTGTTCGTGATCGCCGGAATGCTGCCCCTCGGCGTCGCGCTCGACCAGAGCGGCGCCGCAGCGCTCGTCGCGCAGAGTGTGCTCGGCTCGCTCGGCGACCTCGGACCGCGCGCGATGATGGCCGGGCTGTTCTTCCTCACGGTCATCGCGGCGCAGGTGATGCCTGCACCCGCGGTCGTCGTGCTGATCAGCCCGGTCGCGCTGAGCGCCGCCGCCAGCGCCGGCATATCGCCATACACCCTCATGATGACCGTCGCGCTCGCGGCGTCAGCCAGCTTCGCGAGCCCTGTGCACCCGGCTCAGCTGCTCGTGATGGGACCGGGCGGCTATCGCTTCACCGACTACCTGCGGGTCGGTGCGCCCATGACGCTCGTCGCGTTCATTGTGATCATGGCACTCGTTCCGCTGATGTGGCCGCCATGAGCGGTCGTGCGAAGATCCGCGTGAAGTTCTGTCAGCCCCGGCGCGGCTGCTCGTCCGGATCGATCCCCAGCGTGAGCTTGGCGCACAGCTCGTGAGTCAGCATTCCGTTGGCCGGGTGGATCCGCCCCAGCCGCGCATCGCGGAACAGCTGCTCGAACGGGCCCTTCCGGAAGATTCCGAATCCGCCAGCCAGATCGAGCGCCTTGTCGACGACACGCCAGGAGCCCTCGACTGCGTGGTACTTTGCTGCGACGATCCTGATGACCCAGGCGGCGCCATGGTCCACGCCCTCCGACCAGTCGCGCGCGACGTGCTCGAGGTGCGGGCCGATGCCCTCGAGCTCGATGACCATCTCCGCGATCCCCTGCTGCACTCCCGGATGATATGCCATCGAGCGCGTGACGCCCAGCGACCCCTTCTTCTTCACTGTCTCGACCGTGAGGTCGAGAGCGCGCTGCGCCATGCCGTAGTAGATGTTGCCGAAGCTGAGCAGACCCCACGCAAAGACGGACAGGTCCGCGCGGCGGTGATGCAACGCTGATCTCGCTCGACGAGGCCGTGGTCGCATCCGACGCTCGGCCGGAGGAGGTGGTGGCGCTCGACGACGCGTTAACGCGCCTGGAGGCGCTCGACACACGACAGAGCCGGGTCGTGGAGCTTCGGTACTTCGGCGGTCTGACGATCGAGGAGACGGCCCAGGTCCTCGGCGTCTCGGTGGTCACGGTCAAGCGCGACTGGACGACCGCCCGCG
>DATHUY010000132.1 GCA_035461765.1 Longimicrobiales bacterium | reverse complement strand
GCACTGGCCGCACTGGTCGGACGTGCAGCCGCGGAAAACGCGCTGCCGCCCGGCGACCTGAGCGGGTACCGCGCACGGATCGAAACGGAGCTGTCCTTCGTGCAGCTCGAGCCGGACGGCCGTGAGACGCTGCTCCAGCTGGAGCAGCTCGCGAGCGACCTGTACTGGCGCCGTGACGGCGGGATGCTCCAGGAAATGCTCGGATACCGCTCGCAGACGCTGGGCGCGACGTTCTCCGGCCTGAGCTTCTTCGATGTGCCGTGGCTCGTACCGACGCTGTACGGCGAGAGGCTGGATCTGGTGCGGACGAGCGGACCGTCACGCAGCGAGAGCGGTGCGCTACTGCATCGTCGTGCCATGCACCCGTTCTCCGCCCGGCGCGACGAGGTGTACCGCTTCGAGGGCGGCGATACGGTCGACATCATCAATCTCCCGGACCGGACGCTGCACATTGTTCGCATCCGCGTGAATGCGCGCGGCACGCCGGCGCGTCCGACTCTGCTGTTCGAGGGCGACATCGACCTGGACGCGGAGCGGCTCCATATCGTCCGCATGAAGGGTCGCCTCATCCCGTCGGGCCGCAGCGGCACATTCCTGGACGCGATCGCGCAGGGCATGCTGTTCGTCCAGTTCGAGACGGCCGAGTGGGACGGCAGGTACTGGCTGCCGCGCGAGGAACGTTTCGAGGCACAGGCCGTGTCGCGTCTGAGCGAGGGACGCATCGTGTTCCGGGTCGTATCGCGCTTTGTCGATGTCTGGCCGAACGATCCCGATGCGGTCGCGCGCGCTGCGGATCCGCGCGAGCACCCGTACGGCCTGATCCGCGGCAGCGAGAACCTCGGTGCGCTGTCGAATTTCACGGACTGGGAGATCGATATCGGGACGTTGAGCGGCGATGTGAATGCGCGCGACTTCGACGAGTATGCGCCGCCGTCCATGGTGCCGACGGGCGAGCCGCGTCTGACGTTGAGCACGCGTCACTTCTCGCAGATGTTCCGCATCAACCTGGTCGAGCCGGTGTTCACGGGACTCGGCATGACGTACGACTTCGGGAACACCGCACCCGGCATGCTCCTGCGCGTGCACGGCGGCTATGCCTGGAACGAGGGCGCAGTGCGCGGCGGGGCGGAGGTCCTCCATCGCGGCGAGTCATGGGAGATCGGCGCGCGCGCGGAACGTCAGCTGTCGCATACCAATGACTTCACGGGCACGTTCGAGCCGGAGCCCGGTGTGCCGCCACTGTTCGGAGCGGAGCAGTACGACTACGTCGATCGCCGGATCGGCAGTCTCATCGCCGGCACCAGAGGCGACAGCTGGCTGGCGCTGCGCTTCGAGGCGGCACGCGCCGGCGACCGCAACGTCGGCCGCAACGTGGTTCCGCTCGATGACCCCGCGTCCGCACCGGAGCCGATCAACGCATCACGATTGAACCGTCCGGCGTTCGAAGGCGACTTCTGGCTCGGCCGCGCATCCCTTTATCGCAACCCCTCCGCGGGCGGCCTCTCCCTCCAGCCGGGACTGGGACTGCGTCTCGCCTGGGAGGGCGCCGTCGGCGACCTGGACTGGCAGCGCGTGGAAACCGGCGCGTCGCTCCGTCGCATGGTCGGCCGCTTCACGTTCTCTGGCCGCGCCGACGCGGGCATCGTGTTCTCCGACTCGACCCCGCCGCAGGCGATGTTCGAGCTGGGTACGGTCGCGGACCTGCCCGGCTTCGAGCACAAGGCCTTCACTGGCGACCGCGCCGCACTCGGACGACTGGGCGTGATGTACACGCTGCCGATCTTCAACGCACCGATTCGCATGGGATCCCTGTGGCTGCCCGCACCCGCACCCGCGCCCTCCGTGGCGATTCAGGTCGGCTGGACGGATGCCCGATCGGAGACGCTCGCGACCATGCAGCGATTCGGCTGGCAGACATCCGACGGCGCCCGCGCGGCACTGGACCTGCGCATGCGGTTCTTCGGAGGCAGCGTCAGCATCGGCGCCGCCCGCCCGCTCGACCAGGACGGCGAGTGGCGCTTCGTGTGGGGACTCGCGGGAGGTCTGTAATGAATGTGGCAACACTGCGGCGGCTCGCGCTGCTGCTCACGATCTCGTTCTTCACCGCCGGCTGTGAGCTGATCGGCGACATCTTTCAGGCCGGCCTCGTCGTCGGCATCATCATCGTCGTCCTGATCCTCGGCGTCGTGTGGTGGAT
>DATHUY010000131.1 GCA_035461765.1 Longimicrobiales bacterium | reverse complement strand
AGGTCGACGACCTGCATGCCGTGCGCGCCGGCTCCGTCCGCGACAACGAAGACATGGTCGCTGTAGACTTTCATGTCGCGCCACGTGCTGGCAAACGCCGCTGCGGTCTTCGGCAGATTCGCGACGAGAACCGGCTTCAGCGGGTTCGTGATGTCGACGAACGCCGTGCCGTCGGAACGCCCGACGATCGCGTACTCGCGTCCTGTCTGGACGTCCGTCCAGCCCCAGATGTCGTTGAGGCGGATGCCCTGTCCGCCGCCCAGCTCCCAGGTGGGGATGAACGCGACGAGGTCGATGCCCCGGCACGCGTACGCTCCGGCGGCCCCCGCGGCCGAGCAGAGCACTTCGCCCGCGGTCACGGCGATGTCCCACGTGGCGCGCGGTCGCAGGATCCAGCGGGGTGCGCTCTCGTCCGGCACCAATACACCGCGCGCGCGGACGGCCTGTCCTGCCGCGAACGACGTGGACACGAAGCCGGCCGACGCGTGCAGCTCGACGAGCAGCGCGCCGGAGCCGTCATCGATTGTGAGCAGGACGTCGCCTGACGCGTCCGTGCTCACAGTAGTGACCATACCCGTGACCGCCACCTGCGCCGCGTCGAGCAGACCGGCCGCCGCCCCGGCCGCCGCGCCGGTCGACACCGAATCCGGATCGGGCGTGCCTGCGCTGGCCAGCTCGATCGCCGTCACTGCCGCTGCGAGTACCGGCTGCCCTGCGCGGACTGCAATCGTCCCGAGGACCCGGATGCTGTCGCCCAACGCGACTGCAGCGCGGACCTGCGTCACGCGGATCGCTCCGGTCGCATCCATCAGATGCAGCGTCGAATCGCCGAACGCCGGCGAGCCATTGAGTGCGACCCCGGATAGGATTACGCGCTGACCGGGCGGCAGCGCCCGCGCGCCGGCGACCGACGTTCGGGTAGCGGAATAGCCCACGCGCACCTGCGCGAAGGCGCTATCACCGCGCGCGACCACGAGCGGCGTAGCGCCCGTGCTGAGAACCGCGAGCGAGTCACGCATCGACCCGAGGTCCACCTCGAGCCGGTAGGTTCCCGCGGCGAGGTTGCGCAGCACGAAAGTGCCGTTTGCAATGCTCTGCGCACGCGCCACCGTGTCGCCCGTCGCATGTACCAGCAGCGACACCTGGGCACCCGCGACCGGAGTGTCGCCCGTTCCGAGGGCGCCGTCACCGTCGAGATCCACATAGGCGGTGCCCGTGACGACCGCGGTCCCCTCATCGATCGACGTCACGCCGCCCGGGTCGCTGCATGCGAGCAGCGCCGTCAGGACGAGCGTGAATGCAATCGCGTGGCGCATGGTTCTCCTGCTGCTGCATGGGGTGCCGCGCCCGGAAGAGTGGCGCGTGCGAGCGGTTCGGGACCCTCATACGGAACGCCCGGCGCGGCGGAAACTGACAGGCCGCCGGTCACGGTGCGGGCGACGTGGAAGCGACCGTCACATGATCATGCGATGGTGACTACGCGGCTCGGGCCATAACGTATCCGAGCGGCCGAGCCGCCGTCGAGTGTCGGCGCGTACCACCTCGAGCCCCGTCGATCGGGCACCACAGGAGGCACGAATGGTCACCGACGTCGCAGGGAGGGAAAAGGCGCTCGTCTCCGTATCACCGGGCGAGCGAATCGATGCGTTGCGCGGCGTCGCACTCCGCATTCCGGTCGTGGTCGCCGCAGTCAGCCTGCTGGCTGCCACGGCATGCGCGCACTCGTCCTCCGCGCCCGGCCAGACAGGTGCGCAGCCGGGAAACACCGGCTACCTGTGGCTGGAAGAACTCCGCTCGGACACGGTTCTGCGCTGGGCGGATGCGCACACCGCGCGCACCCTCGAACACCTCTCCGGGCTGCCCCTCCATGATTCGCTGGTCACCGAGATCCGATCCGCCATAGCCGGGCCGAGGGTGGCGCCGCGGGGCGATGTGCCCGCACCGGCGATTCGCACGGGACCCTGGGCGAACCGGTTCCGGGCCGGCGTGTGGCTGCGTCAGTCGCTCGCTCAATTGGCGCGCGGCGAGATTGCATGGGCGCCTGTACTGGACCTCGACTCACTCTCCCGGGCGGAAGGCACGCGGTTCGACATCGAATCGGTCGAGTGCCTGCCACCGGCCCATGAGCGCTGCCTTCTGCTGCTGTCGCGCGGCGGCGGTACGAGGACGTTCGACCTGAGAGAGTACGACGCGGCGGCCAGGACCTTCGTGGACGATGGCTTCAATCTGGAACCGGGACACACGGCGGTGTTCTGGCGCGATTCGACGTCGGTGTACATCACGACGAAGCCGATGAGCACGGCCGACGACGCGCGGATCTGGCATCGCGGCCAGCCGCTCGACGACGCGGAGATCCTTCTCGCCGCGGATCCGCGGGACACGTTGCGTACGTCCGGTGCCAGAGGCGACCAGGGCGTGACGATCGCACGCAAGGGCGACCGCCTGCTGCTTCTGCACACCCGTCACCAGTACGACAAAGAGTATTTCCTCGTCCGGGATGATGAGACGGCGCGGCTGCCCGTGCCTCGCGACATCCGCGACATCCTGATCGTGGACGGGCAGCTCGTGCTGCAACTGCGCTCTGCCTGGACGCCTGCGGACATCGCTTTCCCGTCGGGCAGCCTGATCGGCATCGACCTCCGGGAGTTCCTCGATGGCAGCCGGGCGTTCCGCCCGATCATGACGTCCGACCGGGACCTCGTAGTCGACGTCGTGTGGAGCACGCGCAGCCTCCTGGTCGTGCGCGCGCTCGCGGACATGAAGGTCCGTCTGTTCGAGCTCAGCCACAGCAACGGCGAGTGGGAGCGCCGGAGGATCGACGTTCCCGAAGACGGCACCGTCGAGGTCAGGAACGCCTCGCGGGAATCCGACGCGTACTACCTGACTCACGAGGATTTCCTGCGACCGCGCACGGCGGCGCTGCGCACGGAGTCCGGCGCGGTCCGCGTCGCCGGCATGGGCGCTGCCGCATTTCCCGCGGAGCCGTATCAGGTCGACAGTTGGAGCGCGACCTCTGCCGATGGTACACGCGTCCCGTACTTCGTAGTCCGACGGAACGACATGCCGCTCGATGGTCGGAACCCGGTCATCGTCAATGCGTACGGTGGCAACGGCATCTCGACTCTGCCGAGCTATCTGGCGTTTCAAGGTCCGACCTGGCTGAGCCGCGGTGGTGTGTACGTGCTGGCGAATATCCGGGGCGGGAATGAATACGGTCCGGAATGGCACGCCGCCGTGCTGAGGGAGAAAAGGCAGCGCGCGTTCGACGACTTCCAGGCGGTGGCCGCGGACCTGGTCGAGCGGCGGGTCACGTCGCCGAAGATGATCGGCGCCTATGGCGGCAGCAACGGCGGCATCCTGGTAAGCACGTCATTCATTCAGCGGCCGGACCTCTATGGCGCGGTGTGGGCCAACAACGGCGTGCTGGAGCTGCAACGCTGCTCGCAGCTCTCCGGTGTGCCGCCGGTCGGCGAACGCGGCGATGGTCAGAACCCCGATGACTGGGCGTACATGCGCCATTACTCGCCCTTCCACAACCTCGCCGACGCCCAGGCTTATCCCGCGCTCCTCTTCACGGCGAATCGCGCGGACGACATCGTGCACCCGTGTCATGCGCGTAAGTTCACAGCACGCCTGGAGGACCTCGGCTACCACGATGTCTTCTACTACGAGACGGAAGAGGGTGGGCACGGCAAGTCGTACAGTGAATCCGAGCTCGCAATGATCATGAGCTTCTTCCTCCATTACCTGCATCCGGAGTACCGGTAGCGACTACCGCCGGGTGCGCGGCGCTGACGGAATGACGAGAACGGGATAGGGCGTGTTCTTCCATACCACCCATGGACCACCGTTGTACGGGTCGGTGGAGATCCCGTCCAGCACCGCGGCATCGGGAAACACAAGCATGACGTGGGGCGGTCCGGAGTCCATCCATTCGTTATCCGCGGTCGGTGCGTCGGCGAAGGGATCCGTGTTGCTCGTCCCGCCGCCCCCCTGCAGCATGTAGCTGATCCCCACCCTGGAGATCACCGGCTTCCGCCGGTCGTTCAATGCAGCGAACATCTCCAGCCACATCTCGTCCGCACACATCGGATAGTTGTGCCGTGTCTCCGGATCGCCCGGGAAGCACACCCAACCGTTGGTCCCCTGGCGGATCACGCCGCCCCCGGATAACACCGTGGCCCCTTCGGCCACGGACGGCGGCGCGGCGCTCAGGGCTTTCAGGATGAGCGCGGCACGAGCCGTGTCAGGGTTCTGGGCGTGCAGACCGCCCGGCAGCGCGGCGAGCATCAGGAGCGGAAAGAAGAGATGGTACCGCATTGCATCCTCCGGTATTGAGACGGGTGCGGTGGTCCGCCTCTCCAGATGCTGGACGGATCAGTAATGAACGAGCGTCGCTGTGGCGCTGGCAGGTGAGAACGGGCTCCGCGCCTGCGAGGACTTTCTGATCGCGCCGGCAGAGGTGGCCGGCGCGTCCGAGCCTGCGGACACGATAACCCCGGTTGATCGGGGATCCTACTGTGATCGAGGCGCCGATCGCATCAGGTACGTGCGAGCAGGAAGTTTGTTACGTCAGATTCACGGTCAGGTCAGCGGATGGGCGCCAGCGAGAAATCGCCCACGGCGGCGGAGTACGTGCCGTCCTCCAGCTCCAGCAGCGTGTAGAACCTGCCGTCCTGCAACCTCCCCACAGGAACGGCTTCCGGCGAGTCGTGGCGCTCCGACGCGAGGAGGGCACCCGTCGACGTGTCGAAGACCTCCACCACCCAATCCCACGCGTCGCTCGGCGATGACGTTCGATCGTTCCCGACAGGAATCGCGGACACCACCCAGAGCCTCCGGCGATCGTCCAGTATCAGGCGCGTGATATTGGGCTGACCCGTAGACGGATACCAGGCTCGTCCTGCATCGGATGGCGGGAACCAGTCCGCGTCGCGCGTTATGGTCGCCTGCCGCTCGCCCTGAAGACTCCATCTCTCGACTGCGTAGCGCGTCGGCAGCACCGTCCAGAATGTGCCATCACCGGCATACGCGATGCGGCGGTTCTCGTTGGGATGCAGCGCCCGGCCGAACGAGCTTACGATCCGGCCGTCGCGATCCAGAACGAAGAACAGCGGACCGTCCGGGAATCCGGAGTTCCGCCCTGTGAGCACCCGCCCATCCTCGAGAAAGGCGGTATCGTTCCATTCATTCAGCAGCTGCGAATTCGTTCGGACATACCGCAGTTCGGAGTCGTAGACGTGCCAGCGTCCCGGCATGTCCCCGACGTGCAGTGTGTCGTATCCGTCACGGTATATGGCAGCCACGTAATTAAACTCACCCGGACCGGATCCGCTGCGGCCGACGAATCGTGATGGCTGGCCCTCGGCAGTCCAGACCGAGAGTCGATCCCGTATCGACGAGCGCGTCACCAACTCGCCGGAGGACAGCAGGACCATCGGCGCGCTGTAGTCGCTGACATTCTGCTCTTCCGTCTGTAATGCGAAGTGCCGCGCGAACTCAATCGAGCAGGGTGCCTGCACGGTCGAGACTGTCACATGGTAGGACGAATCCGCCGGGCCGGAGGGACCTGTGCAGTCGCGGCTGACGCGCGTGTCACCGGCGCAGCCGAGCAGCACGCACGCAGCTGCGAGACCCACTTCGATTCTCACACAGTATCCCCTGTCAGCGCTGCGGGCACGGTGCAGGCGTCGGTTCGCGTTCGTCGGATGCATCCGTCGTGCGGAAGCGGAGCACGACGGGCGCGAGCGAGATCCAGTCATCGCTCCGGAAGCTGCGGTTCGTAGTCAGGCCGTAGGCGCGTCCGGGATCGAGCTGCATGCGCGCGAAGAAGCGTCGCTTGTCGAGCCAGCACAGTCCGGCGAACTGCGGATAACCGGACCGGCCCTCCGGCTGCACGAAGTCGAATCCGTAGTATTCGTGCATGTCCCTGTCGAACACGAGCAGCAGGTCCACGACACCGGGCGCGACCGCACTGCCGTTGGCGACGGAGCTCGAGACCAGACGCGGACGTCGCGCCTCGTACGCGGCGGCAACCGCATCAATCCTGCCGGCGAGATCAGTGTAGAACCCGCGCAGCCTCGGCGCGAACGCGGCCAGTCCGCCGTAGCGGTCGCGCCGCGCCTCGTACTCGCCGAGCAGACTGTCCAGCGCCTCGATCCACACGAACCCGCGATGCTGTTCCCAGCGGGCCTGCCGCTCCAGCGCCGCGGCATCACTGCCCTGCGCGCGGGCGTATCGCAGCCCCACGGCGCGGACCAGCGACTCGTTCAACATCGTCTGCCAGTGACCGTACGCCTGCTCGGACATCCGCTCCTCGACCACGCGGAGGATCGCCTCGCCCGCAGGTCGCAGCGCGGCGCTGTCCTGTTCCAGAAGCGGATTGACGAACGAGTGGCCGAGCTCGTGAACGACCAGGCTCGTGATCGCCTGCGGCTCGAAAACCGGCACACCCGCACTGTCGGTCTTCTCGACGCCGAGCACCGAATGGAACTCGAGCGTACCATCGGCCGATTCATAGCGCGGGCCGTAGTTCTGGCTGCCGTTCAGCAGTCCGGCCGTCAGGTGAAACGTCGCGTCCGCACGTGCACCGAAGAACCGGTTGAACCACTCGAAGTCCACACCGTCGTCGACCACCGCCGCGAGCCGGTGCGCGGCCGCGCGCTGGAGATCCGCATGCGACGCGAACATACTGTCGAGTCCGGCCACGCGCACGAGGTCGCGGACGTGTGTGAGGAAGACGCGGGCGTCAGCAGGTCTCCACCGCGAGTCGAGTGCGATCCCTGCGTCCACGAACGGTCGCCGCTCCTGCAGTGCGGGCGGGTCCGTAACGTGGATCGCAAGACTGATGACCGCATCGTAGGCGATGCCCCGTTCGCTGCGCATGCGCTTCGCGAAATGGATCGCCGGATGATCCGCGAACCCGGCCAGCGCGCTGTCGATGGATGCGGTGTACGACTCCACGGCGCCGACGGAGTACTCCGGGTAGCCGGCAGCGCGTGCGATCGCACTGAAGAGCTCGACGCGCGGATCGACGCGGACGACAATGTCCTGCGCGCGCGCGTCGGCTGCGCTCAGCACCAGCAACGCGAGCACGCCGGACAGAACGAGGCATCGTCGCGCGCGATCGGGACGCGGCCGATCGTCGGTGTACGTCCGGTGTGGTCCCGACTGCCCGGTGTGCATCCCGCCCTCCCTCAATGCTCGTGCGTGATCTGAGGTTGAGACACGGGGGGAAGGGAAGAAGGTTGGATTTCGAGCTACGCGGAACTGCGCGCGGCGTCCACCCGGACGAACCAGCGGGTGCGACGAGCCATGCCCACACGGCACCGATGTGATGGCATAACGCCGCCGGGAATACGCCCGCGGACGGTACCGGCGCGCACAGCGTGGCATCCGGGAGCCTCTCCACGAATGCCGCTCCCTGCACGTCGCGGTTTGCGGGATGATCGCGGGTAGTCAGGCACGTTACGAGCAAGCGTCGGATTTTGATATGCTCGACCGTGATGCCTGAGCTTCAATGCGAGCGGACCCTGATGTCATCCCGCCCGAGCACATCCTGCACGTAGAGCATTGTGACGAGCACGACCATGGCCGCCGCGAGCGGTGTTGCGAGCGTCACACCGAGGAGACCGGCGAACAGCGCCATGATGAGCTGCATCGTGATCGTAAAGGCAGGCGGCAGGTAAATCGTCTTGCGGTCGATGATCGGATCCAGGAGATAGCTCTCCACCACCTGCACGCCGGCATAGAGCGCGGCGACCCAGAGGGCGGTCTGCGGTCCCTGCACGAGGCCGAGGAGCACGGCCGGCAGGGCCGAGAGGATGGGCCCGAGGTTCGGGATGAAGGAGAGCAGTGCGGCGAGCAGCCCGAGGATGAAAGCGAGCGGCACGCCCAGAACCGCCAGCCCGACGCCCGTCACCACGCCGATGAAGGTCATGGCAATGAGCCGGCCGATCAGCCACCACCAGAGCGTGTCGTCCAGCTTCGCTAGCACCTCTCTCATGCGCGGCACCCGGTGCTCCGGGAAGAGCGCCAGTATCCCGTTCACATAGATACCCGGCGTGGCCGCGAACACGATGCCGAGGAAGAGGATGACGACGCCGCTGGCGAGGGCGCTGAACGTTCGCGATACGACGCCGGTCACCTGCGAGACGGCGTCCGGCTCGTCAGGGAGGAGTGCCGCCGGATCCTCCGGGAGCGCTTCCATCAGGTCCTCGCCGAGCTCGTAGCCGGCAATCTGCGCGCGCAGTTGATCCATCGCCCGGGGCAGCTCTTCGCGCAGCCGGGCCGACTCGGCAGCGATCCTGTCGCCCTGCAGCCAGAAAGCGGTCACGAGGGCGCCGGTCAGGACGAGCAGCACGAGCGCCAGCGCGACCGGTGCCGGCACGGGCGCGTGGTCGCTGATGAGCCTCGCAAGCCGGCGCAGGAAGATGCCGGACAACGTGCCGGCGAACACGAGGAGCAGCACGTCCCGCGCATGCCAGAGGAACAGCAGTCCGATGACGAGAGCCGCGACGGCAGCGGCGTTGATGAGCACCCGGCGTGTAGTCATGCCGCGAGGTCGCACTGGGGACCGGCCGGCCTCATATCACGTTCGGTTACCGATGGCGCGCGCGCCCTTTTTCACGAGTCCCCAGATGATGAACACGATGGCCAGGAGCACCAGCACGTGGATGATGCCGCTGACGAGCTTGAAGCCGAGCCAGAGGATCGCCCACAGAACGAGCAGGACGATACCGATCCAGACGAATGCGTGCATGACTCACTCCTCGGATAGGGTTGTAACCGCGGGACGCGGCACGAGTATGCGCACGTCCGGGTCGGGCAGGCCAATTCCCGCACTGCGGAGTGCGTCCACGATTGCGGTGCGCACCAGTGCCTGAGTGGCCGTGAAATCGGACCGGCGCGAGTCCGTCCAGAATCGTGCCTCCAGCACCAGATCGTCCTGCCCGAGCTCGGCGACGCGAACGGCCGCGGGCGGATCGGCCAGCACGCCGGGTGCTGACACCGTAGCCTGCCGGACGACCTCGACAGCCTGCGGAAGATCGCTGTCGTAGCCGAGGAAAAGGGGAACGACGGCCCGGCGCACAGGCGACGCGGTGTTGTTCGTGACGCGCGAGGTGAAGACCTCGGCGTTCGGCACAAGGACGAGGCGTCCATCATAGGTACGGATCGCCGTCGCCCGCAGCTCGATCCGCTCGACACTGCCTTCCGTCTCCCCGACAACTATCTGGTCGCCGAGCTCGAAGGGGCGGAGCGCGAGGATGAGGAGCCCGCTCACGAAGTTCGAGATGATGTCTTTGAGCGCGAAGCCGAGCGCGAGTCCGGTCAGACCCAGTCCGGTCACAACGGTCTGCGGCTGAAAGCCGAGCGCATCGATAGCGACCAGAAGACCGAGTGTCCAGACCGCGTAGAACGTGCCCTGCTTGACCAGACTCTCCACCGTTCGGTCCTCGATGAAACGCGCGAAGACCGCGCGGAGGAGGCGGCGGACGCCAGCCGCGAGCAGCCAGAAGAGGCCGAGCACGAGGAGGGCCGCCAGGGCGCGCGGCACGATGCGGATGGCGGATTCCACGAGCCGCGAGAACGCCGCGCGGATGGAGGCCCGCACCTCCGCACCGAATCGGCCCCAGGGGGAGAGCCGACGCGCGCCGGCGCGCTGGAGCTCGGTGTCCAGGACGCGTGACCATTGCACGGCGAGGGCGTCCACCGTGGTCAGGTTGTCCTCGGCATCGGCCCGCGTGACCGACACCACCGGCACGCCGGCGACGGTGACGACACGCTCCCGGCCACCAGCACCGGCCTCGACCCGCGGTGTGGGCAGAGCGCGCGGATTCTCGAGGAGATTCCCGAGCCGACGCTCGATGCGGGCTGCACGCTGCGCGGCCGTGCTGGTGTCAGCCGGGCCGACGCGAAAAACCGACCGGCCGTCGAGGCGGACGGTCACCCTGTCGTCCTGCCCATGCGCCGGCGCGACGGCGAGCAGCAGGAACGCAAGCACGGCCAGGAGACCACGAACGGACTCTCGGCGGGCCCTGCAAGGGTCGACGATCTGGTTTCTGATCACAGCGACAGCTGTGGTTCGAGAACCGTGCCAGTAGCGACGGTGCGGCGGTTCGAGTCGCTCCGCGACGCAGCAGGCGGATCGAGCAGATGCAGATCTGCCATGTCAGTGAGCGGCGCAGCCCCCCCGGCAGACCGGAGAGAGTGGAAAGTATCTTCCGCCGGGGCACGCCCCCAATGCCCGACCGGTGAATGCTATGCATAGCATTCTCTTGACCGGAGGGGCAATGCGGCCGCCATCGCCCGCTCAACATGAACCCGTTACCCCGGAGGAACGAGTCATTGCACCGGCAGCGCCTCGAAATCGATCAGCACAACATCACGCCATGGCACGTATTCCGCCTGCTCACCGGCGCCGGTGAAAATCAACAGCCCGCCGTTGTACCTGCCCAGGTCACCCGCGCGCTCGAGCTGAAGCCGCTCACCGCTGCGCAGGAACACATCGACGAGACCGCTGGTGCGATCTCCACCGCCGGTCAGCACGATCGATTGCACCAGCGCGAACGGCAGCGTGTAGTCGACGCCCTGCAATGGCGCATCGAGCGTCTCCGTGACCTCACTTTCGTCCAGATCGAACACGATGCGACCGCCGTACTCGCGGCCACTGCGCGTCGTAACGGTGCCGGCGAGCGGGCGGCCCGCAGGGAAGTCGTCGTACGAGGGACTACTGTCGCCCGCGGTCGCCCCGACCGGCGTGAAGTGCGCGCCCTCGAGTGCGGCCCACGACACCAGCACGCGCCCGTATCGCGCGTCGTCCACGTAGATGCCACGATTGCCCGCGCCGATGTGACGGCCGTCGGACAGCACGACCTCGCGTCCGTCCAGCAGTGTCACGCGCGCGCTTTCACGCGACAGGCGTGAGATCGAGCGCACCGTCGCGAACGGCATGCTGACCTGTTCCCCCTCTTCGGTCGTGCCGTGCAGCTCGTCCATGGCCAGGCTGCCCTCGCGGCCCCACTGAATGAAGCCCGTGAACACTCCCCGGCCGGTCCGCACGCTGCCGTGCAGACGGTAGGGCGCTTCCGATCCGGCTCGCGGCGGCGCCTCGAACTCGATCGCCCGGATATGACGTTCGTCCAGATCCACGACGCCGCGCGTGGCATCCCACACCCGCACGCCATCCGCGTAATCGTCGGCGGCGTAGCGGTCCAGGTGGTGCACCGTCCCGCTCTTCATCGTCACCCAAAGATCGCGCCCGCGCGCCTCCAGCTTCGCAATGTCGCCCATGCGCGCCATGAACGGCCGCTGAATCGCCGCACCGTCGCCGCCGATCTCCATGCCGATGAGCCGGACCCCACGCCGTGGGCGCTCCGATGCCGGCATGTGCGCGATCCACGGGTTCACATCCTTGCGACCATTGAAGTAGTCGCCCCAGAACGCTTCCTCATCGCCGCCGAACCGCAGCCGGCCCTGGTACGTCTCGCCGTCCGTCGTGATCACGCGGCCGTGCAGCAGTGAGGGGTGCGTCATCTGCTGTGCCCGTGGCAAATCGATGTCCTGGACCTCGTCGCTGCCGCCGCAGCCGGCGCCGACGCCGACGATCGTGATCACGGCAAGTGCGGTAGTGAGGCGGTGCATGAGTGTCTCTCCAGCGGTCGATAGTGAGAGGGCATCGTTTGTGCCAAGTACTTTGTATAATAAAGGAAGCTGCGGCCGCTGGCAAGCCCGGCGTCCCGCTACGTAGTCGATCTGCTGAAGGGAGTGTCTGACTATTCCCTACTGCATGTGTCTGGTGCCGGAACGACCATGGGTATCTGCCATTCCGCCGGTGCCCTCATCCGCTATGGGAGGTGCAGCATGCTCGAGCAGAGAGATACGATCGCGCTGACCTGCCCATCAGCGGCGACGAAGAAGGTGGGTGTGTGGTCGGCGCTTCTGGCGACCGGGTTCGCGCTCCTGTACATCGTCGCGCAACTGGCGGAATGGCTGGGGTGGCTGGGCTCGCAGGGTGGGCCGGAGAGCAGCAGCACGCCGCTGGGCATCGTTCTGCTGCTCACCCCATCGCTCCTGCTCGGACCGGCGTTCCTGGTGCTTGCGGTGAGTGTGCATCAGCTGACGGCTGCGGAGCGCCAGGTGTGGAGTCACGCCGCGGTCGCATTCGCTACGGCGTACGCGGTGCTGACGGGATTCGTCTATTTCGGTCAGCTGACGGTGGTGGGTCCGCGGCTGGCGCGGGGTGATGTGGCGGGAATCGAGCCGTTCCTGTTCATCCCGTTCGAGTCCTTTCTCTACGCGGTCGATCTGCTCGGTTACAGCTTCATGAGTATGGCCACCCTCTTCATGGGGCGCGTGTTCACGGGCGGCGGGCTGCAGCGACGGGCACGGTGGTGGCTGACCGCGAACGGGCTGCTGCTGCCGTTCCTGGCGCTGCAGCTCCAGTGGCATGCGTTGATCTGGGGAGGAGCGCTGTGGGCGATCACGTTCCCGGCCTCGACCTGGACGCTTGCTCTGCTGTTCCGCGCAGCGCGTGTGGTGCCGGCTGCGCCGCCGGGAGTCGTCGATGCGCGCGAGGAGGTGCTGACGTAAGGCTCAGGCTTCCTTCAGCGCCTCCGTGGGCTGGATGCGGAGTGCGCGCCGGCCGGGAACGAGGCACGCGCCCACGCCGACCAGGAGCATCACGATGGATGCGAGGACCATCGGTGGCAGCACGGCGCGCGGCTGGACTTCCTCCAGCATGGCGACCAGCACCAGGCCGACGACGATGTTGCCGACGACGATACCAATGCCGACCTGTGTCGCGGCGCGGCGGAAGAGCGAGAACAGCACCGCCCGCCGGCCGGCGCCGATGGCGACGCGGATCCCGATCTCGCGCGTGCGCAGCGCCACGGCCACGGCCATGAGCGCGTACAGGCTCGCGGCGGACAGCATGATGGCGAGCAGCACGATCCCGATGCCGATGAGGGTTGCGGAGACCATGCTCTCATCCATGCGCCGGATGACCTCGTCCAGGGTGAGCACGTCATGCAGACGGAGCTCTGGATCGATTCGGGCGGCGAGAATCTGGAGGCGCGGGACGAACGCGCGCGCGTCGCCGTTCACCCGCACCACGACGTATCCGGCGTCGGCGGCTGCTACCGGCATGTACATGTAGTCGGCCTCGCCGTCGCCTGTGGGCGTCAGACCGAAGTTGCTCGCCACACCGACCACGTCCTGCCACGGCCCGGGCTCCTGCTCGCCGACGGCAGCCAGACGCACGTAGGCGCCCAGCACGTTGCCGCCAATGTTACGGGCCATGGCTTCGTTGACGACAACCACACCGCCGCCCGCATCGATGTCGCTCTGCGTGAACTCACGCCCGGCGATCAGTGGCAGATCGAACGTCGTAAAGAAACCGGGGCCGACTGCGCCCACGCGGACCCGGTCGCCCTCGGTGTTCGCATCGACGATGACGGGCGGCTCGGCGCCGCGCTGCACTTCGATGCGGTGGAGCGGGTCGTAGGTGCCGGGCAGTGCCCGCGCGACGGCCACACCGCCAACGTCCGGCTCGTTCACGAGCTGGCGCGACAACTCGTCCACGATCCGGTTCATGTGCGCGTCCGCCTCCTGGGCCGCCACGTCGGTCTCCATGTCGAGTGCCGGTCGCAACGTGAGAAAGGGGTCGGCATTGTAGGCGGCACGCAGGCGGTGCTGCTTGTAAGCCTCCGTTCCGGCAGCGATACCGAACGGCAGGCATACGACGGAGAATGCGACCTGGAGCACGATGATCGCCGACCAGGTCCGCCCGAAGCGCAGGCTGCTACCGCCCGAACCCATGTGCGCCAGGCCGTCGCGCACGTGCCGGCCCGTAGCGCGGAGCGCGGGCAGCAGTCCGACGATCCCCGCGCCGGCGATCGCGAGCAGCGCAGTGTAGAGAACGGTGATGGGCTCGATGTCGGAGTTCCACCAGAACGGCGGCGTCGTCTCACGCTCGAACCCCAGACGAAGCACGTAGCCGATCACGGCCTTCGCGGCGAGGAGCCCCACGACGGCGGCCACGCTGGTCAGCACGAGAGCCTCAATGAAGAGCTGGCCCATGACGCGGGCGCGGGAGGCGCCCAGTGCATTGCGCACGACGATCTCCGACTCCCGCAACGCGGTGCGCGCGAACATGAGCGCGGCGACGTTCGCGCAGGCAACGGCGAGGATGAGCCAGGCGAAGAGATTGATGAAAAAGACTTCCCTCCGAGCGGTCAGCTCGCTCGACCCCGCAAACGGGTGCACGTTCAACTGCAGTCGCTCGTGTGTCGCGGGCGACGTCTGCGCCATGCGCGCGCCCCACGTCGCCAGCTCCGCGCGTGCTCTCTCGAGCGTTGTGCCCGCACGCAGCTTCCCGAATACCTCGATGGCGCCGCCTCCCAGCGGCTCTGCCTGAACCGGCCGGAGCGGCATCCAGAACTGATGGTTCGAGGGGAAGCCGTATCCATCCGGCATCACGCCCACGATCGTCGCGCGCGTGCGGCCGAGCTGGATCTCCCTGCCAATAATCGAGCGATCGCCATCGAAGTGACGCTGCCACGCGGCGTGTCCGATGACTACGACATCGCCGGCTTCCTGCGCTTCGTCCGCCGCGATCAGCGGCCGTCCGAGCACCGGTGGCACGCCCGTGACTTCGAACGCGGACGAACTGATCTCCGCAACCCGCACCACGTGCGGCGGTGCGCCGGCAACCATGAGGTTGCGCGGGTTCGTGCGATGTGCGCCGACCTGCTCGATCGTCGTGAGCTCTTCGCGCCACTGCACGAACTCGTGCATCGTGCGCCGCTCGGGATCCAGCGTGGCCGGGTTCCAGTACTCGATGCGAATAATGCGGTCCCCGTCCTCCAGTGGCAGGTCGGGATAGAACATCATCATCGTCATCTCGAACCAGCCCGCGCCCAGACCGATCGCCACCGCCAGCGTGATGCCGCCGATCAGCGACATGCCCTTGTGCTTCACGAGCATCCGGGCGCCGAGCTTCCAGTCCAGGTAGGACATGCGGAACTCCGTCCACCGCGTACCCGGCCGCTCGTCGCGCGCGGCTTCCGCGAACCGGTCCACGCCGCCGAACGCCGTCAGCGCGGCGCGACGTGCCTCCCGCGGGGTCATGCCCATGCGGATGTTGCGCGCCGTCTCCTGCTCGACGTGGAACTGCATCTCTTCCACGACCGCGTTCTGCTCCGCGCGCGACTCGCGCCACTCGCGCCACCGTTCATACACCGACATCACACCGTCCGCGTGGCAAGGACCCGGTTCACGGCCTCCGACAGCCGCTGCCATTCCCGCCGCTCCGCCGCCAGCCGCTCGCGACCCTTCACCGTCAGCGTGTAGTAGCGCGCGCGCCGGTTGTTCTCCGTCACACCCCAGTGGCTGCCGATCAGGCCCTGCCGCTTCAGACGGTAGATCGCCGGATACAGCGACCCCTGGTTCACCTGCAGCTCATCGCCGGACGTCGCCCGGATCCGGTCCATGATCGCCCAGCCGTGTGCATCCCCCAGCTGCAGCGCCTTCAGCACCAGCAAGTCCAGCGTTCCGGTCACGAGGTCACCCTTGAGGGGCATTGCGGCTCCGATCTGCGTGCGGTCCAGTAGCTTACCGAGTGGAATGTTAGCATCCGTTCTACTCGGTTATCAAGTAGAGAGCGTCAGGGGCTGGACCTGAAGAGGGCGAGGTGACGGATCACGTCGCGGCTCTCGAGCCCGCCGCCGAGCGCGCCGGTGAGCACGCCGATGGTGCTGATGAGCGCCGCGATGCGGAGCTGATCGGCGAACTCGATCGTGATGGACTCGAGCTCGAGTGACGGCCACTCGCGGATCAGGTCGGGCGGGAAGATGAAGATCTGGACGCCGAGCATGAGGATCATGAGCATGGCGAACAGCCCGGCGGCGGCGGTCAGGACGGCGAAGAAGATACCGACGTTGACTACCGCCAGGTGCTCGGTGTGATAGCGTCGCTCCTTGTGGGGCAGGAAGAGGTTCTGCGCCATGAGCAGGTAGATTGCTGACAGCAGGATGCTGGCGACGGCGAAGCTCCAGACCTCGCGGCTCGTCATGTGGAAGCCGGCGTCCCAGATCTCGGCGGTGAATACGAGGATCAGCGCAGGTGCGAGGGCGGCGGTCGCGAGGCGCGGCAGGTGCAGGGGCAGGAACGGCGCCCAGCTGCGGAGCACGGGCACGAGGGCCTTGCGTGGGTGACGGAGCGTGCTGGTCACGTGGAACACCAGCTCGGACCAGGTGCCTTCGTCCAGGTCGACGCGTTCGGGGAACTGCGCGGCGAGCGCGGGCAGACGCCGCTTCGATTCCTCGGAGAACGCGGGCAGCCCGCGTCGTCCGGGATCCGCCGAGAATGGGGCCATCACGACGTCGTTCGTGCGCGTACCATCCGCCTTCCCGGCTGTTGCGTGCTCGAGTCCGAGCACGTGACCGATCAGATGCAGCGCCAGCGTGGCAGCGTTCCAGCGCACCGCGTCCGAGTCGAGTGCGTAGGGCTCCTCGCCGCGGCGGGAGCTCTGCAGTCGGCGCGCCGAGACGACGGCCATACGCGCGGGCTCGGAGGCCAGGCCGGGCACGATGCGCTCCCTGCGCGACACGACGGGCACGCTCGTGAACACGAGCATCGCGTCGTACTGCTGTTCCACCATCCGCAGGCTGGCGTCGTTCAGGAAATCGGCGGCAGGGCGGGCGTCGTCATCCGGGAGGCCGGCGGGCATCTCATCGTGAAACGTCCAGACGGCGTCGGTTGCGTGTTCGAGGGCGGACGTGATGTCCTCGGTAACGCGACGAGCGAGCGCCTGGAGCGCCTGCACGTCCGCGCGGGGCGAGTGCACGGTCATGACGCCGATGTGGAGATGGGGGCGGTCCATGGAGGGGCGGGGTGCAGGTGGCGTGCCGGGCGAGAGCGCCTCAGGGCTGTTCACCCGCATGATCATGCGGGTGCGCGCTCCGCGGACGATGTGTATTCTTGCAGAGTGCCTCCCAGGCGGACCAACCCCAGACTCCCACTGACCAGGGGGCTGAACCATGAACACACAGGTCGCCCGACGGGAAACCTCGCTCGAACCCGTATCGGCCAGCGAGCGCATCGAAGTGATCGACGCGTTGCGTGGCTTCGCACTCGCGGGCGTGCTGTTCGCCAATCTGTTCGCCTTCTCCGGCTTCATCATGATCTCCCAGGAGCAGCAGGCCGCGCTGCCAGGCGGCGCCGCGAACGGCATCGTGGCCCTGCTCTCGAACGTCTTCGTCAACCGCAAGTTCATCACGATCTTCTCGCTGTTGTTCGGACTCGGCTTCGGGATCCAGCTCGCGCGGGCGCGGGCGCGCGGCGAAAACGTCGTGCCGACGTACGCCCGCCGGCTGTTCGTCCTTCTCGCCATCGGCCTCGTCCACAAGTTCGTGCTGTGGGGCGGCGACATCCTGACGCTCTACGCGATCTTCGGGTTTGCTCTGCTGCTCGTCCGCGACTGGTCCGATCGCCGGCTGCTCCTCGCCGGCGCGATCATCGCGGTCGCGGCGCTTTCGGTCGATGTGCTGGTGAAGATCGTCACGAACACGCCGGTGGTTGAATGGCAGGAGGGGTGGGACACCGCGATGGCGAGTGCGATGGCCGGCGGCTCGTACGTCGAGGTGTTCCGGTTGAACGCCGAGTTCGAGATCTACCGCCATATCCACGACGGCATCCCTTACCTCAGTTTCCTCGGGCTCTTCCTGATCGGGTACTGGACTGCTCGTAAGCGCCTGCTCCACGACGTCGCGGCGCACCGTCGCGTGCTGCGGCGCGTGTTCGGCTGGGGGCTGGCGATCGGCCTGCTCGCGACGGTGGGCGCGATGGCCGCGCTGGCGCTGTCGGGGGTGCTCGGGGCCGACGGGCCTCCTGCCGCTGTGCCGTGGTGGATGCCGCTCGCGGCCGGTGCCTGGACGCTGTCGTTCCTCGGGCTCGCCGCGGCGTATGCGTCCGGCTTCGCGCTACTCTTCCAGCGCCCGCGCTGGCGCCGGCTGTTGAACGTCTTCTCGCCCGTGGGTCGGATGGCGCTCACGAATTACCTGCTCCAGACCGTCATCGCGCTCTGGCTCTTCTACGGCTACATGCCCGGCCCCGGCTGGTCCGGCGAGGTCGGGCCGGTGGGACTGGTGCCGATCCTGATCGTGGTCTTCGGTGCACAGATCGCATTCAGCACGTGGTGGCTGCGTCACTATCGGTTTGGTCCGATGGAATGGCTGTGGCGCTCGCTCACATACGGTCGGATCCAGCCGATGCGGCGCGTCGAGTCTGCGCGCGCGGTGACAGTCGGATGAGCTGAGCTGCGAGGAGGTGGGCCTGGTGTGCGCGCCCTCCACGCGGAAGCGGGTGTGAAACCGGATTGACTCCGCACGATCAGCGAGGCAACCTTGGTATCGTCGGGTCGCATCCAAGACGCGACGACGACTGACGCGCGACATCCTCCGCAGCATTCCGATTTCACTCCGGGAGACATCCATGGGACGATTGGCTCGTGGCGGTACGGCATTGTGCGCGTCGGTCGCTATCGCGGCGTGCGGATCGAACGACGCCGGCCGCGGTATTGCCGTCGAGCGGACCGACTCCGCGGGTATCGAGATCGTGCAGTCGCCCGGTACCGACCAGCCGCTCGAGTGGCGCATCGAAGAAGTGGGTGTGATCGACTCGGAGTCGACCGAGGCCGGAGTGTTCGAGCCGTCCAGCTACGCCATCGGGGCGGACGATGCCGGCCGGATCTTCGCGCTCGACCGCAGCGGCAACCGCGTTGTCGTGTTCGACGCGGATGGCAACTTCGTTCGCTCGCTCGGCGGCAGGGGTGGCGGTCCGGGCGAGGTCCAGTTTCCGCTGGCGCTGGTCGTCGCGGACGATGGCAGCTCGGCGGTCTTCGACGGCGCCAAGCGGCGGTTCGTCTGGTTCGGCGCCGATGGCAGTGTCATGCCCGAGGGCGAGTTCAGCGCACCGTTCTTCGGCGGCACGATGCGCCAGACGGACGCGGGGCTGATCTACGACAGCAACCGGGCGGTGGAGGGCACGCCGGGCCGGAGCGGTATTGCGATCGCCGGCGGCGATTCCGCGATCACGGTCATCGAGCGGGACAATGAGCCGACCAGGCCGATCGAGCTGGCGAGCTGCGGCATGGGGTTCTCCGGCCTGCCGCCGATCTTTGCGCCGCAGATCCGCTGGGATGCGCACGGTGCGCGGGTCGCGGCGGCGCCCGAAGCCGACTACGAGATCCGCATCTTCGATGACGGCCGCGAGGTGCGGCGAGTACGCCGCGCCGTCGAGCCGCGCGCGGCAACGCCTGAGCTGGCCGCGCGAGAGCTCGGCGAGGGAATGCGCGTGCGCACGGACGGCGGCGAGCGCGTGTGTCGCACTGATGAGGTAGTCGAGCAGCGCGGCTTCGCTCCCGTCGTCCCGGCCATCCGTCGCATCGCGCTCGATCCGCAGGGCGGCATGTGGGTGCAGCGCGCCGGCATCGCCGACGAGCCGCAGCCGATCGACGTATTCGCGCCCGACGGCGCGTACCTCGGCACGCTGCCGCAGGACACGCCGTTCCCGGCCGCCTTCCTGCCGGATGGAAGGTATGCGGCCGTCACCGTGGACGAGCTCGACGTCACACGCATCGTGATCGTGCGCGTGCACGCGCCGGTGTTCCGCGACGAGTAGCGGCTGTCCCCGAGGTCTGTGGGGCGCTATCCTGATATCATCTTCCGCCACCGCGCGCCCCACATTCCCGGCCGGCAGACCGCTATGTATCGGATATTGATCTTCGGCAACTCCGGCTCGGGCAAGTCGACGATGGCCCGCGATCTCTCTCGTCGTTACGGTATCGCACACCTGGACCTCGATCAGCTCGCGTGGAGCGAGCCGGCGGTCAGGAAGCCGCTGACAGAGTCGGCGGCCGACATCGCGGCATTCACCCGCAGGAACCAGGAGTGGGTGGCAGAGGGTTGCTACGCAGGTCTTCTCGAGCTGCTTCTGGAGCAGGCAACCGAGGTGCGGTTCCTGAATCCGGGTACTGATGCATGCGTTGCCAACTGCCGGGCGCGGCCGTGGGAGCCGGAGAAGTATGCATCGAAGGAAGAACAGGACTCCCGCCTGGACTTCCTCCTCGACTGGGTCCGCGAGTATGTGACGCGCGACGACGAATACTCCATGGCAAGTCACCGCGCATTGTTCGACCGCTTTCGTGGCCCGAAGAAGGAGTATGCGGGGACTCAGCCTGCCGGAAGGGAAAGCCCATCATGAACCCGACGCTTCACCTCGCACCGCTCATCCTGGCGGCCGCATGCCTCAGCGCCAGTGCGGCGGCGGCGCAGGTCGTGGATTCCACACGTTACGACCGCAGTCTCGAGGCCATTGAGCCGACTGATACGCGAGCCGATGTCGGGCTCGCCGGCAGCGATCCCGCGGACATCGGGCGATACCTGCTCGCAGAGAGTGGCGGCGCGACCAACGCACGCATGTCGCCTGACGGACAGACGGTCGCGTTCACGTGGAGCGTGTCGGGCGAGCCACACCTCTGGACGGTGCCGGCCGCGGGCGGACAGCCGCGCCGCCTGACGTACGGCAGCGGAATCACGTTCTTCCGATGGGCGCCCGACGGTCGCAGGCTGCTGTACGGCGCTGACAACGATGGCGATGAGCTGGAGTCGTACTTCCTGATCGAAGTGGACGGCAGCACCGAGCGTGAGGTACTGCCGGCCGTAGAAGGTGGATACCGCATATTCGGCGACTTCGCCGCGGGTAATGCGATCGTGTTTGCGTCCACGGAACGCAACGGCATCGACTTCGATGTGCGCTGGGCAGATCTCACAAATGGACAGACACGCATCGTATACGAAGGCAGGGCCGGCTTCGTCGTGCATGACGTGTCGCCCGACGGCACACGTGCTGTCGTCAGTGAAACGGTAGGCGAGGATTCGGACAATCTGTACATGCTCGACCTGGCGACGGGCGTGCTCGACACGCTGTCCGTCCCGTCGCGCCGCGCGAATCACACATCGGGCGGCGTCGCCTGGCTGCCCGATGGTACCGGCTTCCATCTCGCCACCAACCGCGACCGCAACTTCGCCGCGCTCACGCTCTACCGGATCGGGAGCGGATTCGACGTCGTCGAGGCTCCGGAAGCCGACATCGAGGGCGTCGATCTGTGCGGGCCAGCGGGACGGTATCTCGCATGGACCGTGAACACTGGCGGCTACAGCCGCCTCCATGTTCTCGATCGTGAACGGAATCAGCCGCTGGACGTGCCGCAGCTGCCGGATGGTGTCTATTCACTGGACTGCGCAATGCAAAGCAGCCGGTTGGCGATTACTGTCGATGGCTGGCAGACACCCGGCGATATCATCGTATGGGACCTCGAAAGCGGAGCGGTGCATCGCCCGTTCCGATCCGACCTTGCCGGTCTCGATCCGCACCGGCTCGTTGAGCCGACGAGCGTAACGCTGGCCGCGCGCGACGGCGTGGAAGTGCAGGGGCTGTTGTATCTGCCCGACGCGGTGTCGCGTCAACGTGGCGGCCCGCCGCCGGTCGTGTTCCTCGTCCACGGCGGCCCGACCTCACAGTACCGCCCGCGCTTCGACGCGGTCGCCCAGTACCACGTCGACCGCGGCCTCGCCGTGTTCGCACCGAACGTCCGCGGCTCGACGGGGTTCGGCCACGAGTACGTGACGCTGGACGACCGCGAGCGCCGGCTCGACAGCGTGCGCGATCTTGTCGACATGCTCGAATATCTCGGTGCGCAGGGGCTGGTCGATGCCGATCGTGCAGCGGTAGTCGGCGGGTCGTACGGCGGGTATGCCGTGAATGCGGTACTGGCCAACTTCCCGGGGCACTTCCGTGCTGGCGCCGCACTGTACGGCGTCGCCGACTGGGTCACCGCGCTGGACGTCACGTCGCCTGCGCTCAAGGCGTCCGACCGGATCGAATACGGCGACATTGCGGAGCCACACTGGCGCGCGTTCTACCAGGAGAACTCGCCGATCCGGCAGGTAGACCGCATCGACGTTCCCGTGCTCTATTCGCACGGCATCCAGGACCCGCGCATCGACATTGCCGAGACTGAGGTGATGGTGCGATCGCTGCGGTCACGCGGCATCGAGGCCCCGTTCATCCGGTTCCTCGACGAGGGGCATGGCTGGCGGAAGCTGTCGAACCGGCTCTTCTATTACCGTTATCAGGCTGAGTTCCTGGAACGGATGCTCAGGCCGGCGGTGTAAAGGGCATCTGCCTTCGGATCATCGTACTGCTGCTCGTGGCTAGCCTCGCGGCTGACGTCACTTCGGGCAAG
>DATHUY010000130.1 GCA_035461765.1 Longimicrobiales bacterium | reverse complement strand
GATGGTGATGGCCGAGAACGGCGGACCGATTCAGGTCACCGACGGAAACTTCGCCGAGGAGATCGAAAAGGGGCAGGGCCTCTCGATCGTCGATTTCTGGGCTGCCTGGTGTGGGCCGTGCCGCATGGTCGCCCCCATCATTGAGCAGCTTTCGGGTGAGTATTCAGGCAGAATGAAGGTTGCGAAGCTGGACGTGGACGCGAACCAGCAGGTTGCAACGAAATACAATATCCGCTCCATCCCGAGCATCCTGTTCTTCAAGGACGGGAAGCACGTCGATACGGTGGTGGGTGCCGTGCCGAAGGGCATGCTGGACCGGAAAATCCAGGAGCACCTCAGCTGATCGCCCGGCCTGTGTCGGGCCGGATGGCCGGATCGGTACCGGGCCAGGAGCTGTGGACAGACACCGGGAGCGGCGGGATCCATGAGGTCCCGCCGTTGCCGCATCCGCCGCCCCGCCGGGCCTGATACCCGTGCCGTCGTTCCCGTCGTTCCGGTTCCCCTCAGCGAGGAAACATCCGACCGAGGCTACCCCAACCATATGTCGACGCTGTATGTTACGAGCACACCCGTAGGCAACCTCGAAGACATCACGCTGCGCGCGATCGCCGTGCTGAACGGCGTGAGCCGCATCCTGGCGGAGGACACGCGGCGTACTTCGATCCTGCTGCGGCGCTACGACATTGAGACGCCATTGATCTCCGCCCACGAGCACAATGAAGCGGCGCGCGCGGGCCAGCTGGTCGCCTGGCTGGACGCGGGTGAGGACGTGGCGCTCGTGTCGGACGCCGGCACGCCGCTGGTGTCGGACCCTGGTGCGCGGCTGGTGCGGGCCGTGATCGATGCCGGCCACGACGTGGTGCCGGTGCCCGGCGCGTCGGCGCTGCTGGCGGCACTGGTTGTTGCGGGTCTGCCGGCGGAGCCGTTCACGTTTCATGGGTTCCCGCCCCGTTCAGGGGGTGCCCGGCGAGAGCTGCTCGAGTCGCTGTCCAGGCTGCCGCACACGTCGGTCCTGTATGAGTCGCCCTCGCGTCTCGCGGCGCTGCTGGAGGATCTGGTCACGGCGTGCGGGGGCGAACGTCCCGTAGTCGTGGCGCGCGAGCTGACGAAGCTGCATGAGTCGGTGGTGCGCGGAACGCTTACGGAAGTATTGAGTTATTATCAGGAAGGCGCGGTGCGGGGCGAGGTGGTGGTGGTACTCGGCGGCGCACCGCCGCCGCCCCCTGCGAGCGCGGCGGACGCCGCGGACGTCGCGCGCGAGCTGCTCGACGCGGGAGCGACCCCCCGCAGTGCGGCAAAGGAGCTTGCACAGCGCTTGCACATCTCCCGGAACGAAGCCTATTCGCTCGTCCTGTCTCTTGGCGGTGGCGGGCGAGAGAAGGAATGAGCGTGCGTCACCTGCAGGTCCTTGCCCTCACAGCCGTGGTCATCGCCACATCGGCGCACGTGACGCGCAGCGCTCCGCTGTCGCCGCCACTGACGATCGCGCAGCTGCAGTATGAGGGCGGTGGTGACTGGTACGCGAACCCGTCCGGGCTGCCCAACCTGCTGAAGGCGATCCGTGAGCGTACGGGCCTGCCGGTCGCGACGACGCCCGCGCGGACGCGGCTCACCGATCCGGGCCTGTGGTCCTACCCGTACGTGTACCTGACGGGCCATGGCAACATCCGCTTCTCCGATGAGGAGGTACGGGTGCTGCGGCGCTACCTGCTGGACGGCGGGTTCCTGCATGTGGATGACAACTACGGTCTCGACGAGAGTTTCCGTCGCGAGATCCGCCGCGTGTTTCCCGATCGTGAGCTTCAGGAACTGCCCGCAACACATCCGGTGTTCAGCGTGCTGTACCCGTTCCCTGACGGGCTGCCGAAGATCCACCGCCACGACGGCAAGCCGCCGCAGGCCTTCGGCATCTTCGACCGGGGCCGCCTCGTCCTGTTCTACAGCTACGAGTCCGATCTCGGCAACGGCTGGGAAGACCCGGAGGTACACGATGATCTCCCCGAGACGCGCGAGGCTGCGCTGCGCATGGGCGTGAACCTGTTCCTCTATGCTCTCGCGCAGGTGGTATCATGACGCCGTCCACGACCCCTCTGCTCACTCTGCTCGACGGTGTGCGCCGCTCGCTGCGGCGCGATACGGCCGTCGCAGTCGCGTTCAGCGCGCTGTGTGCACTGCCGGCGGCGCTCCTCTTCGCCTGGCTCCTCGGTCACGCCCGCCCGTGGGGCAGCTCGGGCTACGGACCGCTGCTGCTTGACTCGCTGTTCGTGGCGGTTGGGGCAGCTCTGGTCTACTTCGGGATGCGGCGCTGGCTGGGCAGTCTCGATGAGGGTGCCGTCGCCGCCGATGCCGAACGTACGGCCGGCATGCCCGAGGGCTCGGTACGCGGCGCGCTCGAGCTGTCACGGATGGTGCCCGATGGCACGTCGTCCGCACTGGCGCGGCGTGCAGGTCACGACATCAGCAGCCGCTTCACCGGCGTCTCGCCCGACGCGGTAGCGGTGACACTACGTGCGCGCACGCGCCGCCGTCGCCGCGCGGCAGCGGGCGCATTCGCGACGCTGTCACTGACGACGCTCCTGCTCGCGTTCGCGACGCCGGAACACTCGCGCGCCGCCTGGGCGCCCATGGCGCGTCCCGTCCGCAACCTGATGCCGCCACCGCTCCCGCCCCTGACGGTGCGTCCGGGTGATGTCGAAGTGCAGCGCGGCCTCGATCTGCCCGTCGGGATCATCGCGCCCGGTCGCGATGCGGTTACGCTGCGCTGGCGGATGCAGGGCGATGTGCCGCGCGAGGAAATCGGTGTGGTGAGCCGTGACAGTGTCGTGATCGTGATCCCGCGCATCGATGCCGCGGTCGAGTACTGGGTGGAGTCACCCGACGGTGCGACCAGTGCCCGGTATCATATCACGCCGACCGATCCGCTCCTGCTGGCGGACCTGGCGGTGGACGTCGTGTATCCGCGGCATGTCTCGCGGCCCACTGATCACTTCCAGGGCGAGATACCGCCGCTCGAGGTGCCGGAGGGTACGCAGCTCATTGTGCGCGGCCGTGCGACGCGCGCGCTCGCCGCTGCCGCACTGCGCAGCGCGGACGCACAGGCGGGCGTGGCCTTCAGCGTGGAGGATGATCGGTTCACCGGATCGTTCGTACCCGCCGCGACGGGGGTGTTCTCCTGGCAGCTGAGTGACGTCTCCGGCGGCGCCATGGAGCTGTCGCCCGCACCGCTCGAGATCATCGTGCTACCGGATGCGGCGCCACATGTAGAGATCACGTTCCCGCTGAGCGACACCGTGCTCGATGCATCATTGCGTCAGGCCGTCGTGGCGGACGCGCGCGATGATTTCGGGCTGGCGGAAGCGGCGCTCGTCAGCTGGCGCGTGGGCGCGACCGGTATCAGCGGCGAACCGCTCGTGGAGCCGATCACGATGAGCGGGGATGACCGTGCGCTCATCCGCGGTCTGCTGGACGCGTCTGCGCGTGATCTCGTGCCGGGCGACACGCTCAAGTTCTTCATCCGCGTGACGGACACGTCGCCGCGCCGGCAGACGTCGGTCTCCAGAACGGTGTCGCTCAGGCTGCCGGGAATGACGGAGCTGCGCGACCAGTCTGTCGAGCGGGCGGACGACATGCTCGAAGAAGCGGAACGGCTCGCGCAGGCCGCAGAGGACCTGCAGCAGACGACGCGTGACCTGGAGCGGCGCGCGAGCGCAGCGAACGCGCGCCGGCAGGCCGATCGTCAGCGCGGCAGTCGTACGGGCGAGAACGCAGCGCAGCGCATGGACTACCAGGAGGCTTCCGCTGCACGACAGATGCTCGAGCGGCAGGATGAGCTGGTCGCGCAGATGGAGGCGATGCGGAAGGACCTCGATGCGCTCGAACGCGCCATGGAGCGCTCCGGACTCCGTGACGCTGAGCTGCAGGAGCGCCTGGAGGAGATGCGTCGGCTCCATGAAGAGATGATGACGCCGGAGATGCGTGAGCAGATGGAAGCGCTGCGCGCAGCTCTCGAACAGCTCGATCCCGAAGCGCTGCAGCAGGCGCTCGAGCAGATGGCGCAGCAGCAGGAGGAGATGAAGGAACAGCTCGACCGCAGCCTCGAGCTGATGCGTCGTGCGGCTGCGGAACAGCAGATGAACAACCTGGCGCAGGAGGCACGCGAGCTCGCCACGCAGCAGGAGGCGCTCGCCGAATCCATGGCGGAGCAGAAGCCGACGGCCGAACAGGCGCGCGCACAGCAGGAGCTCGCCGACCGTACCGACCAGCTCACGGAGTCGCTCGCCGAGATGGAGCAGCGGCTGCGCGAGCAGGGTGAGCAGCAGACGGCCGGGAGTACGCAGGAGGCCAGGGGCAACGCGTCTCAGGCCGGCGAGCAGATGCAGCAGGCGGCGCAGGATGCCGCGCAGCAGGACGGTCAGAAGGCGGCGGAGAAGGGCACACAGGCCGCGGAGCAGCTCGAGCAGGCCGCCGAGAAACTGGACCAGGCGCGGCAGGATCTCGCGGACCAGTGGAAGCAGGACGCGCGCGACTCCATGGAGCAGGCCACGCGCGACGCACTGTCACTGGCCGAGAGACAGCAGCAGCTGCTCGATCGGATGAAGCAGGAGCAGCAGGCCCAGCAGGGCGGCCAGCAGATGCCCAAGCCTCCGCAGGCTCCGCAGCAGGGCCAGCAGGGACAACAGGGGCAGCAGCAGGGACAGCAGCAGGGGCAGCAGAGCGGCCAGCAGCAGGGTGGTCAGCAGGGTCAGCAGCAGGGCGGACAGCAACAGGGCGGACAGCAGGGACAACAGGCGGGCGGTCAGCAGCAGGGCCAGCAGGGAGGCCAGCAGCAGGGCGGGCAGACGCCAGGTCAGCAGGGGAGCAGCGGCAGTGGCGGCATGCCGTCGATGCAGTCGGAGCAGTCGGCATTGCAGCAGGGGCTGCAGCAACTGGGGCGCAACCTGCAGGAGAACGGTGAGCGCAGCGCGGCGATGAACCAGGAGGTGGGTGCATCGCTAGGCCGCGCGAATCGGAGCATGCAGCAGACGCTCGATCAGATGCAGAATGGCCAGATCCCTACGGACCAGGCGCAGCAGACGGTGGACGCGCTGAACCGCCTGGCGCTCTCGCTGCTGAACAACTCGCAGAGCATGGGCGAGGAGTCCGGCGAGGGGTCGCAGGCGCTGCAGCAGATGGCCGACATCGCGAAGAAGCAGGGTGACCTGAATGGGCGGGCGAATGCGCTCACGCCGATGAACGTGACGCAGAACGCGCGTGGTCAGCAGCTGAACCGGCTGTCGCAGGAGCAGATGGAGATCGCGCGCCGTCTCGGCGAGTTGAATCGCGGTGGCCGTGAGAGCCTGACAGGCGACGTCGACGCGCTGGCGCGGGAAGCGGAGGAGATCGCCCGTCAGATGCGGAGCGGCCAGATGCCGCCGGAAACGCTGGCGCGGCAGGAGAGGCTGTTCCATCGCATGCTGGATGCGGGGCGCTCACTCGAGAAGGACGAGGTGGAGGACGAGCGGACGGCGGAACGTGCATCGCGGTTCGACGCCCGTTCGGTCGAAGATCTCGATCCCGCGCTGTTCCGCGATCCGACCCGGTTCCGCGCACCGGCCGCGGCGGAACTGCAGGCGCTGCCGCCGGCATACCGCCGGCTGATCCTCGATTACTTCGAGCGGCTCAACCGGCCGCAGCAGGAAAGGCCGTCGGCGAGATGAAGAGGTCGTGCGCACTCTTCATCGCCGGGATCGCGACGGTCTGTACGACGGCGGCGCCGGCGCACGCGCAACGCAGCGCGGCCGACCGCGCGGCGCACGATCAGCTCATGTCCGAGCTGGCGCGTCTGCGTCAGGCCGCGTCGTACGAAGCGGCCGGCGACTACGCCGAAGCGGAGGAGATCGTCGCGGAGGTGCTGGAGGCGAACCCCACGTCGCTCAGCGGCCTGCTCACCATGGAGCGCGTGCTCACGGCGCAGGGCCGCACTCTGGAGATCATGACCGCGGTCGACCGGCTGCTTGCGGCCGACCCCAGGTCCGTAATCGGTCACCAGACGCGCCTGCGTGTGCTGTCGGGTCTGGGCGACATCGATCGTCTTGAGGCTGCGATTCAGGACTGGATTACCGCAACGCCGGAGCTCGAGACACCGTACCGTGAGGCTGCGGTGGTGTGGCGCAACCGCGGCGATCATGCGCGCGCCGTTGCGCTGCTGGAGCAGGGGCGCAGACGCATTGACCGGGGTGATGCGCTCGCGCTGGAGCTGGGCGACGCATACGCAGGCATGAATGACATGGAACGCGCCGCCGACGAGTGGTCCCGCGCGGTGGGCGAAGCAGGCCGTGGTCTGATGCTCGTCGAGCGGCGGCTGCAGATGCTGCCGGATGGCGGCGCGCGCGTGATTCCGGCGCTCGTCGCCCGCCTCTCCGCCGAGCCGTCGACATTCGCCCGCCAGCGCGCGGCCGCCATGCTGTCCATCGAGGCCGGCCTGGCGGAGGCCGCGCTGGAAGCACTGGCCGCACTCACGGCACGCACACCGCCGGAGGAGCGTGAAGCACTGCTCGTGGAGCTCGCGCGGCGCGCGGACGCCGCAGACCTTCATACGGTAGCGCTCACAGCCTACCAGGGTCTGCTCACGGCGGCGCCGGATGCGCCCGCGACGCTTGCAATCCGCAGCCGTATCGCAGAGCTGGCGCTGCTGGCGGGTGACACCGCACTCGCGGCGGCCACGTATCGCGAGCTCGAGTCCGCCTCCTCCGCGGGATCGCCGCAGCGCCGGCAGGCCGCCGCGCTGCGTATCCAGCTGGGAGTGCGTGATGGTGAGATCGACAGCGCGCTCGCGGACTATGCATCGTTCCGTGCGTCGTTCCCCGATGCCCCCGAGCTGGACGCGACGGCCGCCGCGGTCGGTACCGTGCTTCTTGAGGCCGGCCGGATCGACGATGCGCAGGGCGTGCTCGATGGGGTGCGGGGGGTCGCCGCGGCGCAGGTGCGCGGTCGTCTCGCCCTGCGCAACGGCGATCTCGAGACGGCGCGCCATGAGTTCATCTCTGCGGCACCGCTGCTGCGCGGCCGCGAGGCCACTGCCGCGATCGCGCTCGCAACACTGCTGACGCGCGTGTCGGCGCGTGGTGGCGAGCTGGTTGCCCGGGTGCTGGCGGCGGATGATGCCGGGCGTGCCGTGGCCGTGCGGGACGCTGCGACCGCCGCCCGTACTCTCGCGGCCCCGGAACGCGCAGCCGTGCTGGATTTTCTCGCCGACGCCGCGGAGGGCGCGGGGCTGAACGAGGATGCCACCGCGCTCCGGCGCGAAATCATCGAGACGCTCCCGGATACGCATGAGGCGCCGGCAGCGCTGCTCAGCCTGGCCCGGGCCGCCGGTGCGGCGCCGGAAACGACCGAAGAGGCAAGGGTATTGCTCGAGAGACTGATCGTCGAGTATCCGCGCAGCGCACTGGCTCCCCAGGCACGCGCGGAGCTGCAACGTCTGCAGAGTCGCTGACAGGCAGGAAGGAAGCAGTAGCCATGAAACGCATCATCATCGCGGCCCTTGCACTCGGTCTCTGCGCGCCGCCAGTCGCCGCGCAGCAGCTGCTCGTGCCCATGGACCAGGCGCAGACGGATCACCTGAAGGCGTACGGCCTCACGTTCTGGGTCCTGGATCACCGCCTGACCGCCGACTGGCTGCTCAATTACCGCGACGGCTCCTTCCTGCTGCCTGACCGTCCGGAAGTGCGGCGCGAGGCAGCGATGCGGGGCGTCACCACGGAGCCCGTCAGCGCCGCCGAGGTCACGCAGCTGCACACGATGATCGAGCAGTCCAACATGGAACGCGTCGTCCTGGAGAAGGCGCCGCGCATTGCCGTCTACACTCCCGACAACGTCAACCCGTGGGACGACGCTGTCACTCTCGCGCTCACGTATGCCGACATACCGTATGACAAGCTCTGGGACGGCGAAGTGATGCAGGGCCGCCTGTCGGAGTACGACTGGCTCCATCTACATCACGAGGACTTCACCGGCCAGTATTCGAAGTTCTACATCAGCTACGCCGGCGCTCCCTGGCTTCAGGAGGCGATCACGGTCAATGAGGCGATGGCGGGGCGCTTCGACAAGGCGAACGTCCCGGAGCTGAAGAAGTCGGTTGCCGAGGAGATGCGCCGCTACGTCGCACAGGGGGGGTTCCTGTTCGCCATGTGCACGGCAACGGAGACGCTGGAGCTTGCGCTCGCCGCGATCGGCGTCGACATCGCCGCGCCGTTCAGCGATGGTACGCCGGTCGATCCGGATGCATCGCGCAAGCTGCAGTGGGACCGCACACTCGCGTTCCGCGATGCGGAGCTGCAGATGAATCCCGGCGTGAACGCGTTCAGTGACATTGACGGTCACCAGGTCAACACGACGTGGCGGCAGCCTCTCGGTGCGTTCACACTGTTCGACTTCAGTCCGAAGTTCGATCCCGTGCCCTCCATGCTCGTGCAGAACCACGAGCGCGTGCTTGCTGATTTCTACGGCCTGACCACCAGCTTCCGTCGCGAACGGCTCAAGCCCGGGATCATCGTGCTCGGGGAGGAGGAAGGTGCGGGCTGGACGAAGTACATCCATGGCACGTTCGGCGAGGGGACGTGGACGTTCCTGGGTGGTCATGATCCGGAGGATCCCCAGCACCAGATCGGCGATGCCCATACCGACCTTTCGATGCATCCGCATTCACCCGGCTATCGACTGATCCTCAACAACGTGCTCTTCCCGGCCGCGAAGAAGAAGACGCTCAAGACGTGACGCCGGACCTGAAACTGGAATCGCGTTCGGCCGCGCGTATCCGCGCTGAGATCAGCCAGGCCGGCGGCAACGAGGTGTGCTTCGTTGCCGCCGTTGCCACTGATGGGGTGATCTCCGAGGCACGTGTGCTCGCGCGTGGCAACCAGCGGTCGGTCCTGGCTGCGACACGAGATGCTGCGCCGGGCAGCCTCGTCATTCACAACCATCCGTCCGGCGATCTGACCCCGTCGGACGCGGACATGCGTGTCGCGGCAGAGCTGTACTCGAACGGCCTCGGCCTCGCCATCGTCGACAACGCCGCGGCCACCCTCTATGTCGTCGTTGCGCCGCCGAAGCTCACCGAGCTGGAGCTGCTCGACGAGGACGAGATCGCGGCATTGCTCGCTCCCGACGGCCCCGTCGCCCGTGCCCATGCAGGCTATGAGGACCGCCCGACACAGCGTGACCTCGCACGCGTGATAGCACGCGCCTACAACGATGGCGGTATTGCGCTTGCCGAAGCGGGCACCGGCACGGGGAAGTCCGTCGCATACCTGATCCCGGCCATCGAGTGGGCGGTACGGAACCGGGAGCGCACGGTCATCTCGACCAACACCATCAATCTGCAGGAACAGCTGGTCAACAAGGACCTGCCCTTTCTGCGCCGCGCACTCGCGCGGCCGTTCCGCTTTGCGCTGGTGAAGGGGCGCAGCAACTACGTCTCCATCAGGCGCGCGCTGCTGGCGCGCGCTGCGGGCGACACGTTGTTCGACGATGGACAGAAGCGAGACCTCGAGGCGATTGTCTCGTGGCTGGATACGACGCAGGACGGGTCACTGCAGGATCTTGCGTTCGACCCGTCACCCGAGGTGTGGGACGAGGTCGCGAGCGAGTCTGATGTGTGTCTCCGCGCGCGCTGCCCGCACTTCGAGCAGTGCTTCTATCAGAAGGCGCGCCGTGAGGCCGTGGCCGCGGAGATCCTGGTCGTCAACCATCACCTTCTGTTCAGCGACATAGCCGTACGGCGGCTGCAGGGTAATTTCGGCGGCACGGCCGTGCTGCCGCCGTATCGTCGCGTCGTGCTCGACGAGGCACACAATGTGGAGGATGCAGCGACGAGCCACCTGGGTGTCCGTGTCACGCGGCGGGGACTGCACCGGCTGCTCGCCAGACTGGAGCGTCGCGGGGGACGCGGTGTGCTCCCGCTGCTGGAGCTCCGCCTGCGTACGCGTGCCGAGGACCTGCTCCAGCAGGATGCTCTACGCGTGGTCAGTGAGTCGCTGCGACCGGACACGGACCGTGCCCGCGAGCTGACGAGCGAGCTGTTCGCGCGTCTCGACTCCGCACTCGATACCACGAGTGATGGCGTGCTGAGGCTGCGCGAGGACTTTGCGGGCGATACCAGCTGGGCCGAATCGGTTGCACCCGTCCTCGACGATCTGCTGATCGTGCTCGACGCGATCGGTCGCGGCATCGGCCGCGTACGCGCCATCGTCGAGACGGATCAGAAGTGGGCGGAGTCGCTCGCCGAGCTGCTCGTCGAGACCGCCGGCCTGCAGAACCGCATCGACATGTCGGCCGCTGCACTGCGCACTGCCCTCGTGCCCGCACAGGAGCCGATCCCGCTCGTGCGCTGGCTGGAGCGACGCGGCAGGGAAGAGGGCAGTCGCATGCGCAACATCTCCGCGAGTGCCGCGCCGATAGACTTGGCCGACCTCATGCGCGATGCCCTGTTCGATCGCGTGCACACCACCATCCTCACATCCGCGACGCTGACCACGCGCGACGGCTTTCAGTTCCTGCGCGGCCGCCTCGGTATCGAGAGCGGCGTGCGCGCCACCGAGTCCGTGCATCCGTCACCATTCGACTTCGAACGCCAGACCATCCTGGCCGTGCCGACCGACGCGCCCGACGTGCGCGCACACCCGCAGCGCTACGGCGCGGCCATCGCCGGGATAACGGAGGATCATGCCCGGCTGACGGACGGCGGCCTGTTCGTGCTCTTCACATCCTACAGCGCACTGCGCGCTGTAGCCGCGGAGCTGCACCGCCGCGGCGCAGCGTCGCGCTGGCCGCTCTTCGTACAGGGCGAGGCGCCGCGCGCGTCGCTGCTGCAGCGCTTCACCGATGCGCACCGCGGCATCCTGCTCGGCGTCGCGTCCTTCTGGGAAGGCGTGGACGTACCCGGTGATCCGCTGCGCGGCCTGATCATTACGAAGCTCCCGTTCAAGGTGCCGTCCGAGCCGCTGACGGCCGCCCGCATCGAGGCGATCGACGGCAACGGCGGCAACAGCTTTCATGACTACATGCTGCCGCACGCTGCGCTCCGGTTGAAGCAGGGCTTCGGCCGTCTCGTCAGGACGCGCACGGACCATGGCGCCATCGTGATCCTCGACCCGCGCCTGCTCTCGAAGGGATACGGTCGCTTCTTCCTGTCATCGCTGCCACCGGCACCGCTGGTGACCGGTCCGTGGGTCGATGTGCGGGAGCGGCTGAGGTCGTTCTATGCCGGGACGGATGGACGTCACTCGCCGGGCTTGACGACCGTCGCCGAGCCCGTTAGAATGGAAGTGGACGCTTGAGACGAGCGGTCGTTGCTCGAGCGTCGGTCGCGTGGACCAGCAGGGTCGCGTGACAACCTGATGGAAGTTCGGCTCCGTCAGGTCGGCCGAGAGGTCGCTGGCCTCGGCTGGTAGTCCCCGAGCTCCGGGA
>DATHUY010000129.1 GCA_035461765.1 Longimicrobiales bacterium | reverse complement strand
AGCTCGAAGTCGTGCGATGCGTCGAGCGAGAAGCCCGGCATCAGGTCGCCGCCGTATTCACTCACCGCGGCAGCATCCTCGCCTCGCGCCACCGCAGCGAGGAAGTCGAGCGCGTCGCACGTGAGCGTGCCGGGGGCGATGCCGAGCTCCGCATCGCCGCGCTTCGCGATGATATCGGGTCCGAGGTGGCGGCGCAGGAAGGCGAGCGCCTGGCGGAGGGATGCACGGGCGCGATCGTCGGTGGAGTCCGGCCAGAACATGCCGATCAGCTCATCGCGGCGGACGAACCCGCCGGGGCGACGCAGCACGAGCCAGACGAGAAGCGCGAGCCGCTTCGGCTGCACGAGCACGGGCTGCACGTCATCGCCACCGGCCTGGAGGCTCACACGACCGAGCACGGCAAGTCGCACAATGGCGGGGCGGTCGTTGTGGATCACAGCCGGATCACGGTCGGTTCACGGCCGCCTCGCATTGTTGGGGACGGCGCAGGTGGGTGGGGTGGCACATCGGATAATGACCCCGCCCGCGAGAACGCCGCAAGACACCCCAACCGCGAGGTGAACATGTACATGCGATCGATCCCCGTTCTGGCTGTCGCCCTGCTCGGCTGTCAGAATGTCAACGAGCCCGCAGCGCCGGGGCCGGAGGCGGCAGAGGTCGAGCTGTCGGCCGGCATGGAAGCCGCATTGCGCACGGTGGAGTTCCCGGGCGACGACCCCGGCCCGCCGCTCTACTCGCGCGTGACGCCGCTGTCGAACCAGATTTTCGCCGACGGCGGTTGGGTCGCGATTCCGATCTATCGCGATCCGGCATGCATCCCGCCCGACGCCGATCTCTTCGCCCACTTCCATCCGCCGGGTCCCGCCGGCCCGGGCGCGTTCGGCTGCGACCTGCTCATCGAAGGCTCCTACATCATCGAGGCCGATGCGCCGCTGGGCACGTTCCCGGTCCGCTCCGTCGCGAAGGGTGCTGCGCAGGTCAGGTTCGTTCGGGAGGACGACCTGACGGCGGCGGTCGCCGACGGTCACCTGACGATGGCGGAGCTCGACGCGTTGTCACCGCTGCGCGGCACCGCGACGTCGTTCCACGAAATGCTGGCGCCGCGACTGCATGAGCATCATGTCGTGATCACGAGTCGCGGGCGGCTCGAGGATGGGCGCACGTTCGTGTTCAACGTCAATCATCGCGGTGACACGACGCAGAGCATCATGATCCGGATCCGCTGAGGCGCGGGGGATAGGCCGGAGAGGCGCTTCTCGAGCCGATCCACGCGCACGGTCAGCTGCGCGACCTCGTGCTCGGGGCCACCGACGCGTTCGGTGACGCGTCCACGCGAGCGCTGGGAGATCGCGGCTCCCCAGAGGGCGTCCTGTATCGGCCGGCGATCGCCTCCGTCGGCCTACGCGCGCCCAATCGACCATTCCGGGAGGTGAACCGAACCGGATGGAGGATTCGGCGCGCTATGCGCACCGAACTTTCCATTGAACCAGAAGCGCCCGGCGCGA
>DATHUY010000128.1 GCA_035461765.1 Longimicrobiales bacterium | reverse complement strand
GGGTGCTCTGAGTGCTCTGTGGTAAAAAAAAAGATCCGTTCGTCAGCCCGGCCCAGAAGTCAGAGCCCGCCCCTCTCCTCCGGATCGGGATCGACCTTGGTGCTCGCGTGTGAGACGTGGGACGCCTTGCGCGCGGCCGGCAGCCCGGCATAGCGCGGGCGATGGAAGAGGAAGCCCTGCGTGAAATGCACACCCAGCTGTTTGACGGTCTCGAACTCGTCGCGTCGCTCGACGCCCTCGGCGATCACCTGCGTGCCCTGGCTGTTCGCGAACGAGACCATCGTCTCGACGAGGTTCTGCTTCAGGAAGTTCGTGTCGATGTTCGCGATCAGTGAGATGTCCAGCTTGATGTAGTCGGGCTCGAGGTTCGCGATCGAGCCGAGACCTGCATAGCCGCTGCCGGCATCATCGACGGCGAAGCGGAAGCCGCGCTCACGGAACGCCTTCAGGTACTCCTTGAAGCGCGGGTAGTCCTTGATCGCCGTGCGCTCGGTGATCTCGAGCACGACGCGGCTCGGGTCCGAGATGCCCAGCTCTTCCGGGTCCAGGTTGCGGAACGTGGGATCATCGAAATCGTGCGGGTCGATGTTCAGGAACAGGAACTGGCCATCCTTCAGCTCGTCGTATATCCCGCTGACCGCGCGCTTGCGCAGCAGCCGGCTGAGCTCCCACACGAGGTTCGCCTCTTCCGCGACCTCGAACAGCACTTCAGGTGAACGCAGCTCGCGGCGCACGCCGCGGGCGAGCGCCTCGAAGCCGTAGACCTCCTCCGTCGCCGTCACGATGATCGGGTGGTACTCAATGAATACCGCGCCATCGCGAATCGTCGACTTCAGGTCGCTCACCTTGCGCGTGCGTTCCCACTGCTCCGCGCCGCGCGCCGCCTGCGCCGCCTCACGTATGCCCCGGTAGATCAGCCGTTCCGTCCGGATCTTCGGATTGCGGAAGATGGTCGCCGCGCCGACGTAGATGCCGCACAGTGCCGCGATGTCGTCGCCGTGTACATCTTCGATGTTCGCGCGCAGGAAGCTCTCGAGCCGCTCGGAAATCATGCGCAGGCGCTGCTCGGCGGCGTAAGGCGAGGTCGGCACTTCGGTGAAGAGGATGAAGTCGTCATCGGCGATGTGCGACACCATCATGATGTTCTCGCCGGGGGACGCCTCGTTCGCGTAGAACCGGCGCACGGCCTGCGCAGTGGTCTCGAGCACGTCGTCGAGCTTCTGCCAGCCGTAGATCTCCTCGATCTTCTCGTACCAGACGAAATGGATGTAGAGGACGGTCAGCTCGCCGCGCCGCTCGAGCAGGTCGCGCGCGCTCTCGATCATGACCGGCAGGGTGGGGAAGCCGGTCAGCTTGTCGTACAGCAGCTCCTCGTAGCGCACCAGCTCGGCGGCATCGGACGTGGTGCGCACGGACATGGCCCCGCGGGATCGCTTCTGCGCGATCGCCATCCGGAGCTTGAGCTCCTCCGCGCTGGCGGGCATGAGGACCCAGTCATCGGCGTCGGCGAGGGCGAGGTTGGGGCAGTCCCGGTCCTCGGTGCATGCAAACAGCAGCGCGGCATGGGCCCGCCGTGCGAGGGATCGCAGGCGGTGTACATCGGTGTCGTCAGTGAGCTCGACGATCATCACGTCCGGGACATCACCCGGTCCGGTACCGTTCGAGCTCAGCGCGTCCGGCGTGTCCGCAACCGTGGCGCCCAGCTCCGCGGCCACCTCATTAATGACGTTGCGCAGTGCGTCGTCCCTGATCTGAGCGACAATTCTCACGCGCTCTTCTCTCGGGCCTTGAGGTTGAGCTCGACACGCTCGCCCAGCTCACGCAGCTGGATCGGCTTCACGATGTAGTCATCGGCGCCGGCGCGGAGTCCCTCGTGCTTGTCGGCAAAATCACTGCGCGCGGTCAGCATGACGACGCGGGTGCGGCCGAACTCCGGGTGGTTCTTGATGACGCGGGCGACCTCCCATCCGTCCATGCCCGGCATCATCACGTCGAGCAGGACGAGTGCGGGGCGGACGTCCTCGAGCAGTCCGAGCGCCTCGTTCCCATCCTTCGCGGTCACGACCTCGTAGCCCTTCGACTCCAGGAACGTGCGCACGATGTCGAGCGCGTTGGGATCGTCATCCACGACCAGAACTCTTATGTCCGCCATAATGGCCACCGTTCTCCCTGGATCAACGCGGTCGCGACCGGCCCCATGTGAACCATGCGAGCGCCCCCGCGACCGGGAGCAGCACGATCGCCGCCAGCCACCGGAGCCGTGTGCCCGCACCGCGTCGTGCGCCGAGTAGTGATATGATGGCGAAGACGTTGAGGATGAGGACGATCAGCGCCAGGCCGACTCTCATGCGACCTCCTCGGCGGAATCCGCCGGGGCCTGCTCACGTTCCGAGGGGGCAAGATCTGAGCCAGCCGAGGCCCGGGCCGGGTGGCCGTCCGGCCGCGCGAACTGCAGCTCGTACAGCCTCGCGTACAGCCCGCGCTGACCCAGCAGCTCGGTGTGCGTGCCCTCCTCCCGCAGTTCCCCGTGGTGCAGAACGATGATCCGGTCGGCGCTCTGGACAGTCGACAGCCGATGCGCGACCACGATCGAGGTGCGACCGCGCATGAGTGCGGCGAGCGCCTGGTCGATGCGGTGCTCGAGCGCGGAATCGACGGAGCTGGTTGCCTCATCGAGGATCAGCACCTGCGGCTCGAAGGCCAGCGCGCGGGCGAACGAGAGCAGCTGGCGCTCGCCCACCGAAAGCGTCGCGCCACGCTCGCCAAGCTGCTCCCCGTACCCGCCCGGCAGCCGCGCGATCAGGGCATCCGCACCGACGCGGCGTGCTGCTTCCTGCACGCGTTCGATGCCCATGTCGCTGCGGCCGAGCCGGATGTTGTAGTCGATGTCGCGGCTGAAGAGAAACACGTCCTGGAGGACCAGACCGATGCGCTCACGGAGATCGTGCACCGGTACGTCGCGGATCGGTACGCCGTCGAACAGGATCTCGCCGCGCTGCGGCTCGTAGAAGCGCAACAGCAGGCTGATGATCGACGTCTTCCCCGCGCCGGTGTGTCCCACGATCGCGACACGCTCGCCCGCGCGCACGTGGAAGCTGACGTCGCGCAGCACCCACTCCCAATCCGCCGAGGCCTCCTCTCCCGACTTCACGTAGGCGAACCAGACGTTACGGAACTCGATGTTTCCTGATCCCGGCCGCGGCAGACTGTGTGTAACGAACACGGGATCAGGAGCGGGATCGTGTTCGGGATCGGTTCGCGGGACGGCCTCGAGCTGTTCCCGATCCCCCACACGAACACGATCCCGCTCCCACTCCCGATTTCGTTCGACCGGCGTGTCTAGCAGGTTGAAGATTCTTTCGGAGGACGCCATGGCGCCCTGCAGCATGTTGTACTTTTCCGAGAGATCCTGGATCGGGCGGAAGAAACGGCGCGCGAACTGGAGGAACGCCGCGACCGTTCCGACGCTGACGGCGCCGCCCATGACCTCGAATCCGCCGTACACGATGATGGCGGCGAGTGCGATCGCGGTCAGGATCTCGATGATCGGGAAGAACATCGCGTAATAGCGGATCGAGCGCAGGTGTGCCGCGAGGTAGTGCTCGTTGATCTGGCGGAACTGCTCGTCCGCGGCACGCTCGCGACCGAAGAGCTGGACCACGGCCACACCGGAGATGTGCTCCTGGAGGAACGCGTTGATGCGGGCGAGGCGGACGCGCACGTCGCGGTAGGCCTCGCGTATGCGGGACCGGAAAATGATGGCGACGGCGAATACGAACGGCATGACAGTGAGTGTGACGAGCGCGAGCTGCCAGTCCATGACGAACATGGCCGTGACGATGAGCACGAGCGTGAACACGTCGCCGAAGATGGTGACCACACCGGAGCTGAAGAGCTCGTTGAGCACCTCGACGTCGCTGGTGACGCGTGTCATGGTGCGGCCGATCGGGTTGCGATCGAAGTAGGGTAGGGGCAGGCGTTGCAGGTGCCCGAAGATCTGGCGTCGCAGGTCGTACATCACGTGCTGGCCGAGCCACGTGGTGAGCAGTGTCTGCACGGCCTCGAGCGCGAACGCGAGCACGAGCGAGGCGAGCAGCGCGATCGCGAGGATCAGCAGCAGGGATATATCGCCTTCGGGGATGGCGCGGTCGAGGGCGATCTTCGTGAGGATCGGGCCGGTCAGCTCGACCGCAGCGGCCGCGAGCAGGACCAGGACCGCTGTGACGACACGTGCGCGATGCGGGCGCAGGTAGCCGAGGAGCCGCCGCATGAGCCGCGCATCGTATGCCTTGCCGAGTGCTTCCTCTTCGTGCGAGGCCGCTGCTGCCACCCGGTGCTACTCCCTTCCGCGCAGACGCTTCTGCTCCTCGCGCGCGCGGATCCGCTCCTCACGTTCGCGCAGGCGCGCATCCTTCGGCGTCTCGCCGCGCCGTCGCACGGAGATGTCGACGCCGCCCATCATGCAGAAACCGTTGATGCGGAGTACTGCGGAGCCGGGAGCGGGATTGCGCGGAGCGGACGAGTGGCCGAAGCCGCCCATGATCGCGATACCGCTCGCATCGACCACCAGCTCGGGGGGCACGACGATATCCACACCTCCCATCATCGCGAACACGAACACCTCGGTCTCACCCGGCGGCAGATCGACATCGCGGAAATCCAGGTCTGCGCCGCCCATGAATGCGATGACCACGTTCTTCCGTCCGGGCGACCAGTTGCCGCGCCGCTCGACGCCGCCCATGAACGCGATGAGCGTGCGATTCTCCCGGATCACTTCCCGCACGCGCGCACCGGTGCCAGGGGCGGGTGCGGGCTCCGGTGCGGGGGCGGGCAGGTCGACGAGCAGCGCGTCCAGATCGGCTGGCGTGGCGGCACGGTGGGCGAGGTCGATACGCGTCTCCAGCTCGGCCAGCTCCAGCCGATCCTGCGCGAAGGCCTCGCACAGGCGCTCGATGGCGCGCTCGCGCTGCTCCTTCAGCTGCACCTGCGGGACGGGTCGATCCATGGCGCGCGCATCTCGGGGGACGATTCGGGTACCGGTGTAAGTTCCACTACAGAGTTGACAGCCGCAAGCGGCAGAGGCAAATTCCGCCATACCCTCCCCGGGCGTACCCTGACTCACAGCCATGAACGGGATTCGCGCCTACTTCGATCGGATCCAGGGCCGTCTGCTGGCCGCCCTCGCCCCGGGCGCACTCGCAATGCTCGTGCTGTTCGTGGTGAGCACGAACAACGCGCGCAGATTCAGCGATCAGATCGCGGACGACGTGATGGCCGTGCAGGAGCGCGTCAACACGGCGTCGCGGCTCGAGGGAGCCATCAGCGACCAGGTCAACGCCGCCCAGCAGTACCTCATGGGTCGTGACCCGGCCGCACTCGATTCTGCGCTGCGTCACGCTGCGGAGGCGCAGGGTCTCCAGAGCCTGATGCTGGGTGACGAAAACGTGTCCGCGCTGGCGCGCAGCCAGCTGGGCAACATACGCAACGAGCACATCGAATCGATCCGGGTGCTCGAGAGCGCGCGCGATGACATCGCTGCCGGCGCCGCCGCGCAGGCGGCGGAAGCCGTCAGGAGCATCGAGCCCGTGCTGCGCGTCGTGAGGGCACGCATCCGCGGCGTCACACTCGCCGAGCTGGAAACACTGACCACGCAGACCGACGGGTTCGGCGAGCAGGTCGCCGCGCAGGAGCGCAACCTCGCGATCATCCTCGTGGTCAGCCTCCTGATCAGCCTGCTGTTCGCCAAGCTCACGCTGCGCGCCATCGAGCGGCCGCTCAGCGGGCTGGTTCTCGCGGCCAATCAGTTCGGCACGGGCGACCTGAACGTATCCGTCAACGGCCGGATGCCCGACGAGTTCAGGGTGCTCGCGGGCGCCTTCACGGGCATGGCGGACCGGATCCGCTCGGTCGTGGGCGAGACGGTCGCGACCGCGAACCGGATCGGCCAGTCGGCGGCGGACCTGTCGAGCATCTCCGAAGAGGTCGCTGCGTCGAGCGGCGAGGTTTCGACGGCGATGATCGGCATCACGAACGGTGCGGAAGAGCAGGCGTTCGGCCTGGGCACCGTGGACCAGGCGCTCGAGAAGATGCGGGAGGGCGCGAGCCAGATCGAGGACTCGTCCAGGCGCGTGGTCGAGCTGTCATCACAGATCGGCGACCTGGCCACCACGAAACGGCAGGACATCGGCAGCGCACTCGCCATGCTGCTCGAGCTGCGCGAGGTCGTGCGCGTGTCGGCAAAGGAGGTGCGCTCACTCGAGCGTGCATCCGAGAAGATCTCGACGTTCGTCGGCACCATCCAGGGCGTGGCGCGTCAGACGAACCTGCTGGCGCTGAACGCGGCCATCGAGGCTGCGCGCGCCGGCGAGCACGGCCGCGGCTTTGCTGTGGTCGCGGACGAGGTGAGGAAGCTCGCCGATGGCAGCGCGCGGGCCGCGCACGAAGTGGATGCGACCGTCAGCCAGATCCGCGAGCAGATCGATGCGTTCATCGCGACCATGGAGACCGGCTTCTCGCGCGTGACCGGCGTGGAGGAAACGTCCAGGGGTGCCGAAGCGGCGTTCGAGGAGATTCTCGCAGCGGTCGAGCAGGTGGCCGAAGCGGCACACCGGGTCGTGCAGTCAGCCGAGACGAACCGCAGTGCGTTCGAGACCGTCGAGGACGCGGTGCGCAACGTCGGCGCCGCCGCCGAGTCGCATGCGGCGAGCGCTCAGGAAGTGAGTGCCGCCGCGGAGGAGCAGTCGGCCGCGACGCAGGAAATGAGCGCCGCGAGTGTCGAGCTCCTGATGTCCGCCGACCGCCTGAAGGAACTCGTGGCGGGTTTCAAGGTCTGATATAGGATGGGAATACTCGCCTGGATAGTATTTGGCCTGATTGCGGGCAGCATCGCGAAATTCATCATGCCCGGCAAGGACCCGGGCGGCTGCCTGGGCACTGTCGTCATCGGCATCCTCGGCGCGGTGATCGGCGGCTTCGTCGGCAGTGAGCTGCTCGACATAGGCAGTGTCACGGGCTTCAACTTCCGCTCGTTCGGGATCGCGATCCTCGGCTCGATCATCCTCCTCACGCTATACCGGCTCTTCATACAGAAGCGGCCGCGCCGCTGATTTCAGCCCTCCGCACCTCTCCCGGCCAGTACCGCCAGCACCGCTTCGACACTGACCTGCCCGGCCCTGCACGCGACGAGTGCATGGTACAGCAGGTCCGCGGCCTCTTCAGTGATCCGCTCCCCATCCTCGCGTTCGCAGGCGAGCGCCAGCTCCACGGCCTCCTCCCCCAGCTTCTTCAACCGCAGGTTGTGATCGCTCAGCAGCTTCTGCGTATAACTGGAGCCGGCAGGTGCCTGCGCGCGGTCGGTGATGACACGGTCCAGCGCGGTCAGTGTCGGTGCGGCATCGAAACAGTTCGCGGCCCCGGTGTGGCAGGCGGGCCCGGCGGGCAGGACACGCGCGAGGATGGCGTCGCCGTCGCAGTCGCCGTGGAGCGACACGACGCGCTGCACGTTTCCGCTCGTATCGCCCTTGCGCCAGAGCTCGTCGCGTGAACGTGAGAAATACCACATCACGCGTTCTGCCAGTGTCCGCTCGAGCGCCTCGCGGTTCGCATACGCCAGCATCAGCACCTCGCCCGTGTGCGCGTGCTGCGCGATCACGGCGATCAGGCCGCCACCGCGCGCGAAGTCGAGCCGGTCCAGCGCGGCGCTGTCGTCGATCCTCACTGCTCACTCCGCACGGATGCCGTGCTCCATTGACCCGTCATCAGAGGTCGCCGTGCAGGATGCGTCGCACCTGCGTGGCGAGGGCCGCATTGGTCGCGACGGCGCTGCTGACACGGTGACCGGAGCCGCCATCCCAGTCCGTGAATACGCCGCCGGCCTCCTCGATGATGGGCGCGAGCGCGGCCGCGTCCCAGAGCGACAGTACCGGATCGAGCATGGCCTCCGCGCGACCCGTCGCGACGAGTGCGTAGCCGTAGCAGTCGCCCCAGGTGCGCGCGAGGCCGGCGGACTTCCGCAATGCGTGCCAGCCGCCTGCGCGCTGCTCGTGCTCGATGTTCTCGATGTCGGTGGTGAGGATGAGTGAACGGTCGAGTCGTGTCTCGTCGGAGACGAGCGCGCGCCGGCCGTTCCACCAGCAGCCGAGGCCGCGCGCGGCGTAGACCGTCTCGCCGAGGGCGGGGAAGTGCATGACGCCCAGCGCCGCGTCGCCGTCGTATTCGAGCGCGATCAGGACGCCGTAGAACGGCACGCCGCGCACGAACGTGCGCGTGCCGTCGATCGGATCCAGGATCCAGCGACGGTCGGCGCCGGCGTGTGTCTCGCCTTCTTCCTCGCCGAGGATCGCGTCCGCGGGATAGCGCGCGCCGATCAGGCGCCGTGCGATGCGTTCCGCGGCGCGGTCGGCTTCCGTGACGGGCGAATCGTCCGGCTTGGCTTCTGCGGCAATGCCGGTCTGGTAATGCGCGAGTGTGCTGCGCCCCGCGCGCCAGGCGACATCGACGGCAAAGTCGAGTACATCGCGAAGCTGTTCACGGGTCACGGCTGCGGCATCTCCATCGGACCCATGCGGATGTCGATGCCGCTCTCCGCCAGGAACTGCTTGAGGGCACTGACCGTCGTCACGCCGTCGTGCAGGATCCCGGCGAGCAGCGCTGCATCCGCGCCGGCGAGCAGGAACGCATCACGTACATGCTCGGCCGTGCCAGCCCCGCCACTCGCGATGACGGGCACGGAAACCGCTTCGCCGACGCGCGCCGTGAGCTCGAGGTCGTAGCCGGCGCGGCGACCGTCCTGGTCGATGCTCGTGATCAGGATCTCGCCCGCGCCGAGCTCGGCACATTTGCGTGCCCACTCGACCGCGTCGAGCTCCGTCATGTTGCGGCCGCCGTGCGTGAACACGCGGTACCACGTCGCAGGCGGCGCGGCACCGGCGGGTGGAGCGGCGCCCTCGGAGTGTGCGATCAGCTCGATCTTGCGACGCTCCTGCCGGGCGTCGATGCTCGCGACGATACACTGGCTGCCGAACTTGTGCGCGGCTTCGCCGATGAGATCCGGTCGCGTGACTGCGGCCGTGTTGATGCTGACCTTGTCGGCACCGGCGCGCAGTGCGAGAGCGACATCGGACACGTCGTTGATGCCGCCGCCGACGGTCAGCGGGATGAACAGGTTCTCCGCCGTCTGCCGCACGGTGTCGAGCAGCGTACGCCGCCCTTCCGCTGACGCGGAGATGTCGAGGAACACGATCTCGTCGGCACCTTCGGCCTCGTATCGCTGCGCGAGCTCGACCGGATTGCCGACATCGCGCAGGCCTTCGAAACTCACGCCCTTGACGACGCGGCCATCCCTCACGTCGAGGCACACGATAACACGCTTGCGCAGCATTACGGATGCTCCTCCCCCATGATCTGTACGCCGCCCTTCGTGCTGAACACCGCGCCCTGCGGTGTGAGCGCCTGGCGCAATGCCAGGCCCACTGCCTTTACCGCCGCCTCGACCACATGGTGCCGGTCCCGACCCCGCAGCACGCGCACGTGCAGCGTCATGGCCGCGTTCTCCGCAAATGAGCGGAGGAAGTGGTCGTAGAGACCGGACGGGACGGGACCCTCGTAGAAGAAACGGCCGCCGAGATCGAGCGCGGCATGCACGAGCGCCTCGTCCATGGGCACGGTCGCCGACCCGTAGCGGGCACACGCCGCCGGCGTCTCGCGACGCAGTGCGATGCCCAGCGTGATCGCGACATCCTCCACCAGGTGATGTCGCAAATCCCCGGCCGCCTCCACTTCCAGGGACAGACCGGCGTAGCGCGCCAGCGTCACCAGCATGTGGTCGAGGAACGGCTCCGTCGTCGCGATCCGCGGCGCGTCCACGCCTGCCCGCGCGCCGCCACCGTCCGCGTCGGTAGCGGCCCTGAGTGCGATGCGGACCCGCGTCTCGCGCGTTTCCCTCGAAAGTGCCGTCATACGTACTCCCGCGCCACGGCCGCCGGATCCAGCGCGCCGGTGTAAAGTGCCATGCCCACGACTGCGCCCATCACGCCAGTGCGGGATAGTGCGGCCAGATCATCCGCTCCGGCAATCCCGCCCGACGCGAGCACGGGGTGCGGAGACTGTGCCGCCAGCCTGCGGAAACGCTCCGTGTCCGCACCGCTCATGCGTCCCTCGCGTGTGACATCCGTCACCAGGACGCCCGCGAGCGGCAGGTCGGCAATCCTGCCCAGCAGATCGCCGACAGTGACACCCGCCGACTCCGTCCACCCGCGCACCACCACGTCATCGCCTCGCACATCCGCGGCGAGCACGATCCGGTCCGGCCAGCTCGTCGCGATCTCCTCCAGCCAGTCGCGATCGGTCACACCGCGCGTGCCGACGACCACCGTCGCCGCCCCTGACTCCATCAGCTCGCGCACGCGCTCCGTGGTCCGCACGCCGCCGCCGACCTGAACGTGCGCTTCATCCGCCGCGGCTATCACAGCCGTCACGGCGTCGTGGTTGCTGCCGATGCCGAGCGCCGCGTCGAGATCCACCACGTGCAGCGCCGTGAAGCCGAGCCGCACCCAGTCGCGCGCGACCGCGGCGGCGTCCGGCAGACTCACCCGCTCCTCCTCCGGGCTGCCGCCGACGAGCTGGACCACGCGACCGGCACGCAGGTCGATGGCCGCGTACACGATCATGTGCCCACCTGCGCGACGAAGTTGCCCAGCAGCTGCTGACCGGCCGCGCCGCTCTTCTCCGGGTGGAACTGTACGCCCCAGACACTGTCGCGGCGCACGGCGGCAGGGAATCGCTCGCTACCGTAGCGGCTCCACGCGATGACCTCGGATTCATCGACCGGCTGCACCACGTAGCTGTTCGCGTAGTACGCGACGAACCGGGACATCCCGGCAAAGAGGGGGTCATCGACCATTTCGACGTCGTTCCAGCCCATGTGCGGGACGCGCCGGCCTGTGAGCCGGCGGCTCCTGCCGCTGAGTGCGGACACGCCGTTGCCGGGGCCCTCCTCGCTCACGTCGAACAGGAGCTGCATGCCGAGGCAGATGCCCAGGCACGGCATTCCCTGCGCGATCGCGCTGCGCAGCGCGCCGACGCCCGGCGCCAGGTGAGCGGCCGCACTGCCGAACGCGCCGACGCCAGGCAGCACGAGGGCGTCCGCGCTCAACGCCTTTTCGAGCTCCGTCTCCACCCGGACATGTGCGCCGCTGTTCTCCAGCGCCTTGGCCAGGGAATGCAGGTTCCCCGTGCCGTAGTCCACCACCGCGATATTCATCGATTACCCGCCATCGTGTTGAGCACCTCGTCGAATGCGTCCAGGAACTGCTGCATCATGTCCCACGGCCCGATACTCACGCGAATGCACTCGCCTGCGCCCGTGAGTGCGCTGAACGGCCGTACCGCCACGCCGCGCTCACGCAGCCGCGTGTTCCACGAGCCCGCGCTGCCCGGGATCTCTGTCAGCAGGAAGTTGGCCGCGGATTCCCACACTGCCGTCCCGCGCGCCTCCAGCTCCGCCCGGAGGCGCGCGCGGTTGGTGCGCACCTCCGCGATACGGTCGGCGACCCACGCCCCGTCACGCAGCGCGGCGAGCGCGGCCGCCTGGGCGACGCCGCCCACCTTGTACGGTCCGCGCGACTTCTCGACCTCCGCGATCAGGCGCGCCGGGCCGACGGCGTAGCCGACCCGGAGACCGGCCAGTCCGTATGCCTTGGAGAATGTGCGCAGGACCAGTGTACGATCCGATGCGATGGCGTGCTGAACGAAGTCGTCATCCGCGAAGTCCGCATAGGCTTCATCGATCAGGACCACGCCCGCCGCTTCCTGACACACCCGTGCCATCGCAGCGCGCTCGAACTGGGTGCCTGTCGGATTGTTCGGCCGGCACAGGTACGTCGCACCGGCGTCAGTCGCAAGCAGCGCGTCGGCATCGAGTGCAAAGTCCTGGCGCAGCGGAACCGCTGCGGGTTTGAGCGCGTTCATGCGGCCGAACACAGGCACCATGCCGAATGTCGGATCGGGATAGGCGACGCTGTCGCCCGGCTCGCAGAACGCGCGCAACGCGGAATCGATCACGTCGTCGGAGCCGCAGCCGGTAGCGATGTTTTCCGGCGCGACGCCGTGCAGATCCGCGATCGCACGACGCAGCTCGTCCGCGTACACGCTGGGATAGCGCGTGATCAGCGGATCAGCCGCGTTGTCGAGCACACGGCGGACACCGGGGGCCGGGCCGAACAGGTTCGTATTGTCGCTCAGGTCGACCGCGCACGGCAGCCGGCCGGGGTCGTACGGCGTGAGCGATGCATACGCTTCGCGCAGGCGAACGGGTGCGACTTCTGCACGGGCATTCACGCCGTATGTCTCCGCCCGGCCCACCTCCGCGCCGCGCGTCTCCGTGCCGCGCCCGTCCGACCCGCGCGACACTCCTCCGCGCAGCCGTGCGGCGAGCGCATGGCCCGGCAGTCCCTCGGCGTCGGCGAGCACTGCGGTCGGTCCTGCGACGGCGGCAGCCGCTGCGGGTGTCAGCTCCTGGTACGTGGTCCACCGCACGAAGTCCGCGCTCGACAGTCCCGCGTACGCGCGGGCGAGGCCGGCGGTCGGCAGGACGTGGTTGGCGCCCGTGATGTAGTCGCCGAACGCGACGGAGCTCGGCGCACCGAGGAAGATGGTGCCTGCGGAGCGGATCGACGGCAGCAGCGCGCGCGGGTCGCGAGTCATGATGAGCAGGTGCTCCGGGGCGTACCCACCGGCGAAGCGCATGGCGTCGTCGAGTGTTGCCGCGGTCAGCAGTGCGCCGCGGGCCGCGAGTGCGGCGCGGATGATGTCGGCACGCGGCTGATCGGCGAGCAGCCGGTCCAGCTCGCTCGCAACACGGTCGATCAGCGATGCGTCGGTCGCCACGAGGACGGCGGCAGCGTCCGGGTCGTGCTCGGCCTGCGCGAGCAGCTCCACGGCGACCAGTGTCGCGTCCGCAGTGTCATCCGCGATGATCAGTATCTCGGAGGGTCCCGCGGGAGAGTCGATCGCCACCGTTCCGGTCAGCTGCCGCTTCGCCTCGGTCACGTACGCGTTGCCCGGTCCGACGATCTTGTCCACGCGCGGCACCGATACGGTGCCGAGCGCGAGCGCCGCAATGGCGCCCGCTCCGCCGATCGCGAATACGCGGTCCGCACCGGCCAGTGCGCACGCCGCGAGCACAGCCTCGGGCGGCAGCCCGTCGGATCCCGCGGGCGAGCACACCACTACCTCGCCCACGCCGGCGACCTTCGCCGGGACGACGCCCATCAGGACGCTGCTCGGATACGCCGCGCGGCCGCCGGGCGCGTACACGCCTACACTGCGCAGTGGCTCCGCACGGCGGCCGAGCCGCAGTCCGGGCATCATCTCGACTTCGAGCGGGGCCGCGAGCTGTGCGCGGTGGAACGTCTCGATGTTGTGCGCGGCGAGCTCGAGCGCGGCGCGCACATCACCATTGAGCGACTCCAGTGCAGCCATGCATGCTTCACGCGGAACCTCCAGCGCCGACAGCTGCACGCCGTCGAAGCGTGCGGCCTGCTCGCGCAGCGCTGCATCACCGGTGGCACGGACCTCCGCAATGATGTCCCGCACCGCGCGCTCGACGGCCGGGTCCGTGGCGCGCCCGCGGTCGAACAGTCTGTGCCGATCGCGCGCCGTCAGGTCGCCGATGGTACCGGTGAGCAGGTCGACGGTGGGCATGCTCATGGCATCAACCGCTCGATCTTCGTCACCAGGATGCCCTGCGCGCCCACGTGCTTCAGCTGCGCGATCGTGCGGTAGATGTCGCGCTGTGCGACGACGGCGTGTGCGGCGACGAACTCGCCGCCATCGAGCACATCGATGATCGTGGGGCCGTTGATGCCGGGCAGGATACGCTTGATCTCCGGGAGTACGCCGCGCGGCACATTGGCCATGAGGTAGCGCTGTCCCTGCGCGCGCAGCACGGACTCCAGCGCCGCTGTCAGCTCGCGGACACGGACGCCGGCCTCCGCGTCTTCGAGCACGGCGGCGCGCGCGATCAGGAGCGCGCTCGATTCGAGGACAGTAGCGACCTCGTGCAGGCCGTTCACCTTCAGCGTGGATCCCGTCGAGACCAGGTCGACGATGATGTCGGCAAGGCCGATGTGCGGCGCGATCTCCGCGGCACCGGAGATCGGCACGAGCGTCACGTTACGCTCGAGATCCTCGAAGTAGCGGCGCGTGAGGTTCGGGAACACCGTCGCGACCCGCGCACCCGCCGGGACATCGTCGATGGAGGTGATGTCGCTGTCGTCGCGCGCCGCGACGGCCAGCCGGCAGCGCCCGAAGCCGAGGTCGAGGAGCCTGATGACGTCACGGCCGTATTCAGCGACGAGATCGCCGCCCGTGATGCCCACATCAGCTGCGCCATCGGCGACGAATTCCGGGATGTCGCGGGCGTTGACGAAGAGCGCGGTGAAGTCGGGCCCCAGCGACGCCTGGAGCGCGCGCTCGCGCATGTCCAGCTCGAGGCCGGCGCGCTCCAGCAGCTCGCGCGCGCTCTCGGCCAATCGGCCCTTGTTGGGTAACGCAATACGTATCATGTGTGCCGTCGTCGAAGTTTCAGGGACAAAAAAAGCCGCGGCCTGTCACAGTGGACAGGCCGCGGCGGCATGCGGAGCAGCGTCGGCTGAACGCTACACGCCTCCTTCGCGACCCGTCAGGCCGTGATGGTGTGCGTGGTGGCGATGCTGCCGGTTCATGTTCCGCATGGACGGCAAGCTAGCGGCTGGCCGCTGGGGTGTCAACGAGATGCGTCCGGTTCGGAGGCCTGGCTGCCAGCGGCCGTGTGCTCCCCCAGCCTTACCGCGAGGAACGCCGCAGCCTGTTCCTCGGCCCAGTACCGCGGTCGCCAGGGCGCGCCCTCGATGAATCCGACGTGGCCGCCCTCCTCCGTAACCACAGCCGTGAGGTGGGGGTTTGCGCCGACCTGCGCGTGCGGAAAGTGGGAGGTCGGCAGGAACGGATCATCGGCGGCGTGCAGCAGCAGCGTGGGCACCCGGATGGCCGGCAGGTAGTGCAGCGAGCTGGAGCGCGTGTAATAGTCCGTCGCATCGGCAAAGCCGTGAATGGGCGCTGTCGCGGCGTCATCGAAGTCGCGGAAGGACCGGGACGCACGGATGCGGTCGATGTCGCAGATGCCGTCCAGCTGAGCCGCTTTCGCCTCCGCCTTCGCCACGAGCGATGCGATGAAGCGCGCCGTGTAGAAGCGGCCTATGCGTGACTGGTCGAGCCAGTCCGCGCCGGCACCGAGGTCGTAGGGCACGGATACGGCAGCGGCGGCGGACACGAGGGATGTCGCATCGGGGCCGAGCTCGCCGAGCAGCTTGAGCATGGCGTTACCGCCGAGCGAGAAGCCGATCGCGCCGCGCGGCACGTCGGGGTATCGCGCCGCGAGCAGGCGCAGCACGTACTCGATGTCGGCCGTGTCGCCGGAGTGATAGAAGCGCGCATTGCGGTTGGGCTCACCGCTGCACGAGCGGAAGTTCAGCCCGAGCGCGCGTATGCCGCGGCGCGCGAGCTCGCGATAGGTATTGATCGCGTAGCCGCGACGCGCGGAGCCCTCCAGTCCGTGCATGAGCAGCACGACGGGCGCATCGTCGTTCAGCGACTCCGGCACGACGTGGTCGAGATCCACGAAGTCGCCGTCCGGCAGGTCGACCCGCTCGCGTTCGAAACGCGGCGCGGCCGGCCGGCGCAGCAGCCGTCCTGCGATCGTCTGTGCATGCGGGCCCGGCAGCCACGCGGCGGGGCGGAACGGCCGCACATGGAATCCGTTCCGCTCCTCCTTTCCATTCATGCCCTCGCCCCCAATGTTACGTGACGGACAGTCCGTGCTTCGGCCCCGCTTCTCCATTGACAACCCGTCGGGTACCCGCTGCCATGACCTTCGATCCCGCGCCCTGGCGCATGGATACGCCCGCCGCCGTTGGCGGACGCATCCACCTGAACAACGCCGGCGCCGCGCTCATGCCGCGGCCGGTGATCGCCGCCGTCACCAGCCACCTCCAGCTGGAAGTGCAGCTCGGCGGTTACGAGGCCGCGGATGCCGCGCAGGCCGACATTGCGGCGGCCTACGATGACGTCGCACGTCTGGTCGGCGGCGCGGCGCGCAACATCGCGATGGTCGACAACGCCACCGTCGCGTTCGCACAGGCGCTCTCTGCGTTCGACTTTCAGCAGGGTGACGTCATCGTCACGACGCGCAACGACTACATCTCCAACCAGCTCATGTACCTGTCGCTCGGCGAACGGCTCGGCGTCGAGGTCGTGCGTGCGGACGACCTGCCGGAGGGCGGCGTGGATCCGCAGTCGGTACGCGAGCTGGTGCGCGCGCGCAGGCCCCGGCTCGTCGCCGCGACATGGATACCGACGAATTCCGGGCTCGTCCAGCCCGTCGCCGATGTCGGCGCCGTCTGCGTGGAGGAGGATGTCCCCTACCTCATCGACGCATGCCAGGCGGTGGGTCAGCTCGAGATCGACGTGGCCACGCTCCAGTGCGACTTTCTCGCCGCCACCGCGCGCAAGTTCCTGCGCGGCCCGCGCGGTGCCGGGTTCCTGTACGTGTCGGACCGCATGCTCGAGCGGCACGCGGCGCCGCTGCTGATCGACATGCGCGGCGCGCGCTGGACGCAGGCGGAGGACTGGGAGCTCGTGGATGATGCGTCACGCTTCGAGAACTGGGAATTCGCGTACGCCCTCGTGCTGGGGCTGGGTGCAGCGGCACGCTACGCACTCGATGTCGGCGTGCGTGAAGCCGGGGCCTATGCCGCGGCCCTCGCGCAGCGCGTACGGGACGGCCTCGCGGACGTGCCCGCCGCCCGCGTCCTCGACCGGGGCGCCCGGCTGGCCGCCATCGCTACCGTCGAGCTGTCGAACATCAGCCCCGACGACGCGGTGCAGGCGCTGCGCGAGCAGGCCATCAACACCAGCGCCATTCATCGCGGCAGCGCGGTGATCGACATGGACGCGAAGGGTGCGATGGGCGCACTACGCATCTCACCGCACTACTACAACACCGTGCGCGAGATCGACACGGCGCTCAGCGCGATCGAGGCCCTCGACTGACCGTTGCGGACACGAGGCGTCCGCTGGTGCCAGCGCCGGTCTACATTCCTGCGCGCTGCTCCTTTTCAAGCTTCCGGCTCCCATGCCGGGGCAGATAGACCGTGAACGTGGTGCCTTCGTCATCGGAGGACTTCACCTCGATCCGGCCGTCGTGCGCAGAGACGATGCGCTCGGCGATGTAGAGGCCCAGACCGAGATTGCCGACGGGTCCGCTCGCCGAGGTGCTGCGCGGCCACTCCTTCGCCTTCATGGGGTTGAAGATGCCGTTCAGCTGTCCGGGCGCTATCGTCGCACCGCGGTTGTGGATCGCAATGGACACGCACTTCGCATCCCCCTGCACGTCCACGTCGACGGTGGTCCCCGGCGCGCTGTGCTGCACGGCGTTGCCGATCAGATTGCCGATCGCCTGGCTGACCCGTGCCTCGTCCCACTCGCCGGTCTCGTCTTTCCGCGTATCCACGGTAATGGTGCGATCCGGGTAGGCGCCGGATACTTCATCGACCACGTCACGGACGACCCTGCCCAGGTTCATCCGCGCCCGTACCACGGGGATTCCGCCGCCGAGGCGGCTGCGCGTGAAGTCCAGCAGGTCCCCGACCATCTGCGTGGTGCGTGCGGCGCTGCGCGCGATGCGCTGTGTCAGCGTCAGATGCGGTTCCTTGAGCTCCTTCAGGTCGAGCATGAACGTGGCCGACGTGTAGATGGCGCCGAGCGGGGTGCGCAGATCATGGCCCAGGATGGCCAGGAAGATCTCCTTGGACTGCTGGAGGTCCTGGCTGAACTGGGTGATCGACTCCGCGAGCGCCTGGTCGATGGCCTCGTTGAAGCGCGTCAGGTCCTCCACGTCCTCGGGCACGAGCGCCCCCTTCTGCTTCGTCCAGAGCCGGATCACGCTGGCGCGCAGGGCCCGGTACTCCGATGCCATCTGCTCCACCGTGAACCCGCTGTCCGCGCGGTCGGCACCGTGGGCCTCTGCGGCCGTGGTAACTGCCGGATCTTCCGGCTCGCCCTGCCCCATGGACTTCTCGGATTGCTCCTCCTGCCCCTGCGGCGTCTTCAGGTCCGCGGCAATCACGGTCAGCATCTCATCGGCATGATCCCGCAGCGCCTCGAGGTCCATGCTCGTGCTCGCCGGCTCACACGTCCGGGCAAACGCGATCCACTCCGCCAGGATCGGCTCCCGGTTGCTCAGTATGAAATCGGCGAGTCGCATCGCATTTCTACCTTGTCTGGAGGGGGTCCGCCCTTCTCTCTGCACGTTCGCTGCCACTGGCGGCGATATCACACCGGCTCGTCCCGCGCCCCCTGGATCCAGCCCCGGGTGCTGCGAAAATGAGGGAGCCAAACCCGTTTTCCGGGGTATCAGTTTTCGTGAAGTCCACAATTACCATCCGCAATGCGCGGCAGCACAATCTGAAGGGCGTCGACCTCGACATCCCGCGACGCTCGCTCGTTGTCATGACGGGTCCGAGCGGCTCGGGCAAATCGTCGCTCGCCTTCGATACGCTCTACGCCGAAGGGCAGCGTCGCTACGTCGAATCCCTGTCGACCTACGCGAAGCAGTTCCTCGACCGCATGGAGAAGCCGTCCGTCGACATGATCGACGGGCTGAGCCCGGCCGTGGCCATCGAGCAGAAGAACCCGACGAAAACCAGCCGCTCGACGGTCGGTACCGCGACGGAGGCGTACGACTTCATGCGCCTGCTCTGGGCGCGCGCGGGTCGCACACACTGCCCCGAGTGCGATCGCCATATCATACCGGACACCGTGCAGTCCGCGACGGATGCGGTGTTACGCCTGCCGCAGGGCACGCGGCTGCTCGTCACGTTCCCGCTCCCGCGCAGCGCCCGTATCACGCACGAGACTGTGCTCGAGAACCTGCGCGCGCTCGGATTCCTGCGCGTCGTCGCCAACGGCGAGCTGCTCGATCTCGACGACCCGGTGATGGAGACCGCGCCGCCGGTCGACCTGGCCGCGGCGGGCGAGCTGCTCATTGTCGCCGACCGCCTGATCATGCGCGACGACATGCGCGAACGCGTGGCCGACTCGCTCGGCACCGCGTTCCACGAGGGCGATGGCGAAGCAGTGGTGGTGACGCAGCCGGACGGTGAGCGGCTGCTGTTCTCGGAGCGCTTCCACTGTCCGGATCACCCGGACGTGAAGTTTCTGGATCCGACGCCGCGCCTGTTCTCGTTCAACAACCCGTACGGCTCGTGTCCGACGTGCACCGGTTTCGGTGCGACGCTCGAGTACGATGCGGCGCTGATCGTGCCGAACGCTGCGCGGTCCCTGAAGGAGGGCGCGGTCGATCCGTGGGAGAAGCCGCGCTACAAGCGCTATCGCACGAAGCTGCTGGCGTTCGCGAAGGACAAGGGCGTCTCGACCACCGAGTCCTGGTCCGACCTGCCGAAGGCGTTCCGCGATGAGGTGATCAGAGGAAAGCGCCGTGGCTTCCAGGGCGTGATCCCGTTCCTGAAGTCGCGCGAGAAGAAGCGCTACAAGCAATACATCCGCGTGTTCCTGCGGCAGTACCAGAGCGCGCTCGAGTGCGCCGACTGCCGCGGCTCGCGGCTGCGCGTGGAGGCGCTGCACGTGCGCGTCGGCGGCATGGACATCGGCACGGCATCGCGTCTGCCCATCCAGCGCCTGCGCGCCTGGCTGAGCGATCTGAGCGATGGCGGCACCGCGGAGCCGCTGACTCCGCAGGAGCGTGGCATTGCGGGTCCCATCGCACGGGAGCTGGGTGCCCGGCTGTCGTTCCTGGACGATGTCGGGCTCGGCTATCTGTCGCTCGACCGGCAGGCCCGCACGCTCTCGGGCGGTGAGGCGCAGCGGATCGCACTCGCGAATTCGCTCGGATCCCATCTGATGGATACATTGTATGTCCTCGATGAGCCGACCATCGGGCTGCACCCGCGCGATACCGACCGATTGCTCGCACTCCTTGCCGCGCTCCGTGACCGCGGCAACAGCGTCATCGTGGTGGAACACGACCCCGCGGCGATCGCTGCGGCCGATCACGTCATCGAGCTGGGGCCCGGCAGCGGTGAGAAGGGCGGCACCATCGTCTTCGAGGGCAGCTACCGGGAGCTTGCTGAGGCGGATACCGCAACGGGCCGGTACGTATCCGGCCGCGAGCCCGCGCTGCCGGTATCGCGACGGAAGCCCACGCGCAACTGGCTGCGCCTCAAGGGTGCGCGTCAGCACAACGTGAAGAGCGTCGACATCGACGTCCCTCTCGGCGAGATGACCGTCGTAACGGGCGTCAGCGGTTCGGGCAAGAGCACGCTCGTGCACGACGTCCTGTATCGTGCGCTCGAGGCGCGGCTCGCGGATGGCGATACGTCCGCGAAGCGGCACCTGGGCGAGGTCGTGGGCCATTACGATGACCTCGAGGGACTCACGACGATCGATGCGGTCGTTCTCGTGGACCAGGCACCGATCGGCAAGTCGCACCGGTCCAACCCGGTGACGTACATCAAGGCGTTCGACCAGGTCCGCAACATCTTCGCGGAGCAGCCGCTCGCGAAGCAGCGCGGGTATGGACCGGGCCACTTTTCGTTCAACGTGAAGGGCGGCCGGTGCGAGGCGTGTCAGGGCGAAGGCGTCGTCCAGATCGAGATGGTGTTTCTGGCCGACGTCTTCCTGCCGTGCGACATGTGCGGCGGCGCGCGTTACAGGCGCGAGACGCTCGACGTGAAGTACAAGGGTCTCGACATCAGGCAGGTGCTGGACCTCACGATCGACGAGGCGATCCGCTTCTTCATTCGCGAGGACCGTCTCGGCCAGATGCTGTGGCAGCTGCAGCAGGTCGGC